>JAYYDI010000077.1:0-7364 GCA_036161055.1 Pseudomonadota bacterium | reverse complement strand
ATCCTGTATTCATAATTACTCCTCCATGAATCACAAAAAATTTTTTGAGTGGATAACTATTGAACAGAAATACGTTGTGAAACTATTTTTGTCTCACTTTTTTTTAATTTGTTCAGGATAAACCTGTACAAAAAATATGGTTGCCGCCGCTAACCTAGCGTTTTAATTTTGGAATGGTACTCAATTGCTCCCTTTCTGAGTTTTCTTTTGTCTATTTTCCCAGAACCTATCCTCGCAAGAGGGCTTGTTCCAAACAGGATCTTCTCAGGGATTTTAAATTTAGCCAGCTTTTCACCTAAAAATTTTCTAAGTTCAACTTCTTGAAAACTTTTAGCGACAGAGAGAGTTGCTCCCACGATTTCGCCCAACCTCTCATCTGGAAGACCGTAAACAGATGCCTCAAAAACGTCCTCGTACGCCAGTAAAGCAGCTTCAACCTCAGCACAGCCGATATTCTCGCCTCCTCTAATTACCAAGTCCTTAATCCTATCTACAATGTATACATAACCTTGGCCGTCAATATATCCAACATCTCCGGTCTTGAGCCATCCATCTCTAAATATCTCAGCGTTGTGCTCCGGTCTATTCCAATAACCCTCTATTACCGAAACACCTTTAATTTCTAATTCTCCGATTGCATCTCTTCTTAACTCGGTTCCAGATTCATCCATGACTCTTAAATCGATGATAGCGGAGATTCTTCCCGAGCTACTCGGGTGCTCAAGATAATCTGTTCCCGCTATCCCAACTCCGATTGCATTTGTTTCGGTCATTCCCCAGCCGGTGCTCGGAAGAGCAGCCGTAAAACTCTTATCTATTTGCTTTACTTGCTCAGGTGCTCTTGGTGAGCCCCCTCCTCCAATCGCGATCATGCTACTTAAATCGTATTTCGATGCGCGCGCGAACCTTTCCAGATCCCCCCTCATGGTCGCAGGCGCAACAAAGCTTGAAATTTGCTCTCTCTGAATTAAAAAAGCTGCGTGCTCTACATCCCATTTTCTCATTGAGACAATCTTTCTTTGCGGGCGGTACGAAGCAAGCATGACTGCATGTGATCCGGTTGCATGAAACAGTGGGACACCAAGAAGTATAGCGGGCTGATTGACAGGGGTGTTTGAAGAAATGTATCCGAGCTCAACATTTAATTTCGCATCTAATTCCCAAGATAAAAGTGCATTCAATATTTTCCTGTGAGAGGAGGACACACCCTTTGGGTGCCCGGTTGATCCAGAGGTATAAAGAATCGTAGCTAAGTCATCTGGTTGGCAAGAGCAACTGAGGGTACTAGGCTGATAATCTAAGAGACTTTCCCAAGAATGTGCAATTTCATTCCACCCCTGAGTTCTCACTGAAACTACTTCCACGCTTGTTTGAGAGCGGATTTCTGCATACCTCGCTACTCGCTCCTCATCTGCTATTAATACTTTTGTGCCACTATCATTAAGTGCAAATGACATTTCTTCGGACTGCCATAAAGAGTTCATAGATACCACCACACATCCGATAGAAGTAATGGCATTGAAGGCAATTACCCACTCGGGATAATTTCTCATTGAAATCGCCACCCTATCACCCTGATTTAAATTGAATTTTTTAAGAAGGCCGTTTCCGAGTTGGGCTGCGAGGTCTGAGACTTGATTAAATGTGTACCTCTCATTCTCGAACACTAAAAACGTCTCTTCGCTGCGAGCTGAGTCATATAAGTCTTTCAACTGCTTTGGTGCTTTCTTGAATACCCGAAAAGACCCACCGGGCAGGTCTTCAAGCAAAACCTCGTAGTCCATTCCAGGAGAAGTAAATTCTTTTATAAGTAGATCTCGGTCAAGATCCATCTTCCGATTGAGCTCTGTATCCGTAACAATGTGAAAATAATACCTAATTTTTGCCTTGGAACCAGCATATTGAACGAAAGAGCCGAATGGATCATTGTTAAGGTTTTAAAAGAGGTAAGAGATCAGAGATGAAGCTGGAAAACAAAATTGCATTTGTGTCTGCAGCGGGGAGAGGCATAGGCAAAGCTATCGCCAAGGGCCTTGCTGCGGAGGGTGCTACAGTAGTGGTTAACTCGTATAGCGAAGAGACCGCCGCGGGCACAGCTGATGACATAAAAAGGAGCGGGGGGAACGCAGTATCAATGCCAGGCGACGCGACCGACCCGGAAACAATTTTAGCTTTGGTGAACAGAACGATTGATGAATTTGGGCGAATCGATGTTTTAGTTAATAACGTGGGCGCCGCACCAAAAGAAGCACCAGAAATTCCCAACAATGCCTTGGGGAAAACTGAAGGCTTGTGGAATGCCATGTACAGACAAAATTTGTTACCCACGGTTTTGATGACCGAAGCCGTTTCACAAGAAATGAAGCGGCAACAAGACGGGAAAATAGTCAACATTTCATCTATTGCTGGCCTCAATTCTTTTTCTCCTAAGACACTCACTAACTTGGTCCACCCAAGCTATGGAGCAATGAAAGCAGCCCTTCTAAGCTATACAAAAAATTGCGCTGAGTTATATGGTCCCTTCAATGTAAACGTGAACGCGGTGTGCCCCGGTATCGTCTACACTGACGCATGGCAAAAAAATGCAGCAAACCTAGTAACATATATTCCAGAGTTTCAAGGGAGCGATCCAAGAAAATGGTTTGAAGGGATCTTTTCAGATGATCATCCCGATTATTTCGATAGGACGCCCTTAAAGAGAGAACAATCAGTAGAGGATATGAGCAACGCCGTCCTTTTTTTGGTTTCGCAAGACAGTATGAATATTACGGGCCAGACCTTAATTGTGGACGGAGGAATGTTTAAAATTTAATCGTCCCCTTTTAATTCTATTAGTAGTGTTATCCGAGTGATCAGACAAAAATCATATTTTCTGACGCTTATATCTAAGATTGAGTAGCAGGAGCCTTTACTATGCCTTTTCTCCCAATTTTGAAAGTAGACAGCGAAAAAATCCCTGAGAAAGTCCTTGTTGTAGGGGATCCAGGCAGGTTAGACCGCATATCGAGGAAATTAAGCGAGGTTACAGTAATAGCGGAGAATCGAGAATATAGAACGATGCTTGGTCTCCTCCATCGAACCCAAATAGGGGTTATTTCGCACGGAGTTGGATCTGCAGGGGCCGGAGTTTGCTTCGAAGAGATATGCAAATCGGGCGCCAAAAAAATAATAAGGGTAGGAACTGCGGGCGGGATGCAGAAGGGTATTGGTGCTGGAGAAATAATTATTGCAAGAGGCGCGGTGAGAGAAGACGGCCTGTCTCCGAATCTTGTTCCACTTAGCTTTCCAGCGATAGCGTCTCTTTCATTAACAAGTTCAATGCAAGATATCGCTTCTAAAAAAGGTAAAGAAATAAGCACAGGAATACTGCTGACCTCTGATATGTTTTATCCGAATGAAATTCTTGGCAGTAACCTTCAGTTATGGCAGAAAGCAGGTGTCAAAGCTGTCGAAATGGAATCAGCCACGTTATTCACAATTTGCGAGCTGAGAGGGGTAGATGCCGGGGCGATAGTGGTTATAGATGGAAATCCCCTAGATCAGGATCAGGGCGATATGACTTCCTACAACCCGCATTCTGACGTCGTTGGGGAAGCGATGGATGATGCGATTTCGATCGCCCTCTCCAGTCTGGTCGATTAGGCCACTTACCCTAATCATCTTTTGACATAATCAGGCCCAATTGCCTACTTTGAGCAACTTGCTTGCCAGTGCTGTCCCAAAGACTTCCACTCTCAATCATGCGTCCGTTGGAAAGACTATCGGTCCTAAAGCGACCAACAATCCATCCGGGAGCAGGTTTCTTTACAATATTTATTGATATTTCGACAGTTGGAACCCAACCTAAAACACCAAATTTTTTGAAAGGCGACGGCGGGAAGACATCGCAGAACAAAATCAATGCGCGGGTATCAGGTGCCCGGCCATCGCAGAACCTTACCCAACCGAGACTCTCAGCAGGCGCCAAATGATTAGAAGAGAAGAATTCCGGATGAAGTCTGACCTCCACTTGCTCTGCCAAAGAAAGTTCAATTCCTTGAAGGTCTCCTGTTCTCAGGAGGCAATCGTTTGAAGAGGGAACGACAGGGACAGCCTCTTCAATCTGATCATTGATGCCCAGAAGCTTTTCCAAATCTCCATAAGCAGAGGTAACTCTGATTCTTTCACTACCATTCTGCATAAACCTTGCTGAAATTGTCTGGGTTGAGCGTCCCGTTTTAAGGACATCAATCTCTACCCGACATTCCTCTCCAGCTATCCCGGGATTCATAAAGTTTGCTGAAATAGAGAAAGGGTCCGGATGCGCAGCCCTTTTAGCGAGGGCATCACTCACAATCGAAAGCAAGTATCCTCCATTGGGAACACCACCGATATTCCAATTCTCGGATACCTTTCCAACAAAAGATTTGCCATTTTGAGCTATCGTCTTTGTGTCGTAATCAAAAATCTTCAAAAGCCAAGCCCTTTTATTTATTCCCTCTCGCATTGTAGACAGGAGCTCCTGAGTCTCGATACTTCTCGAAAACTTTTAAGGCCTCACTCCACATAACATTTTCTTGCAGGTCAATGCCTCGAGACCGCAGCTCTTCGCGCCACATTGGATGCAGCGGTCCTTCATCAAAACCAGTGATTTCTTCCATCTCCGGGCCAACATTCGTCACCAGAGAGGTAACACCAGACCAGATTATCGCGCCATAACACATTACGCACGGACACCAATTGACCACCAATTGATGATCAACCAAGTTTTCAGAACCAAGGTCGAACGTCTTTAGTCTTTTTTGAGCAAGAGAGAGCGCACAGACTTCCGCATGGGCCGAAGAAACACCTGATGAAAGCACTTGATTTACTCCTGCCGATATTAGGCGCCCCGTTTCGTTCTCAAATACGCCAGCAGCAAAGGGACCACCAGTGCCTCGTTCAACGTTCAAATCGGATAATCGAATCACTAGGGCCATTCTAGACTCTATAGTTTCAAACTCTTCACCGAAGCTTATTTCATCTAGAAGCCAAGGGGGCTGATCGACCGTAAAATTATGGTTCATTTCTTACTCGCTCATGCTTGATTCTTAAAAAGTATATCTAATCAACCTTGATTTACTCCAGATTTACATAGGCATCGGGGAAAAATCGAGGAACACAAAGACAGTAGAAACGAAGGTCATTTTCCCCTGTAGAGGTTACTCTTTGCGGCACGCCAGCAGGAATCGTCACTTGATCCCCTGCGGAAACTGGATAAAGAGATTGGTCGACTTCAACCTCGCCGTCACCCTCGATTATGATATATGTTTCATTTATACCATTTAGAGAATGAAGTTGAGTGGTTACCCCAACAGGGACTCGTGCTATTGCGAGTGATCCATCAGGTGAAATTGGAGAGTTACAAATCTCGGTTATATAACAGCGCTCGTCCGTAAAATACTCTATAGTTTCCTTTGCAGGTTGAAAAATTTGTTTTTTCATATGAATCCTAAATTCGTTAATCAAAAACAGTTAAGAGATCTTATTATGAATGGAATAAACCTCGATCTAAAGGGTCAGAAAGTGCTGGTCACCGGAGCAAGCGCGGGGCTTGGTGCATACATTTGCAAGGCCTTCAGCGAAGCCGGGGCAGAAATAGGGATTCACTATAACAGTAACTCAGAAAACGCTATTGCCCTTCAGCAGGAACTCAGTAGGAAAGTACTTGCTCACACCATGAAAGCCAACTTAGAAGCGCCAGAGGGTGCGCGACTGTTGTTTCAAAATGCCGCGGATAAATTAGGTAAAGTTTCTGTGTTAGTTAATTGTGCAGCGAATGCCTCTCAAAGTGTTTGTGATTTCGCTGATTTAACTGACGATATTTGGAAAACTACGCAAGAGGTCAATGTAAAAGCACCACTCATACTCACCCAAGAATTTGCGAGGCAAGGTATAAGCGGATCAATTATTAACATTTCCTCCATTGAAGCTAAACAGCCGGCAAAAGGACATACGCATTACTCGGTGTCTAAATCAGCTCTGGAGTCGCTCACTAAAGCATCCGCTACAGAGCTCGGTGGCTTGGGCATACGGGTAAACGGGATAGCGCCGGGTCTAATCAACAGAGAGGGTATAAGAACGGGCTGGCCCGAGGGAGTAGCTCTTTGGGAAGATAATGCTCCGCTTGGAAGACTTGTTGATCCCGCAGATGTCTCAAGCGCAGCCGTCTTTCTTGCAAGCGATAAAGCTAAGTCGATTACCGGGACCGTTCTTACGGTTGATTGCGGTTTAAGCGCCACGCCTAGCTGGTGAGATCATGAGCAAGATTAATTCTCCCGCTGTGGTCGGTGCTGGTGTCATGGGTAAGGCAATCTCAAGGCATTATTCAAACCAAGGATACGAAGTGGTCCTAATCGAAGAAGATCCCTCTCAGCGGGGTTTAGCGTCAGTAGAGCTTGAGCAAGAGAAAATTACTGTGTCGGAAGATCTTAATCTTCTGAGAGATCGTGACTTTATCATAGAGGCTGTATTTGAGGACCTAACGTCTAAAAAGCGTGTGTTGAAAGAAATCGGTGATTTCGCTAGAGATGACTCTTTAATCGCAACCAATACCAGCTCACTCCTTGTCAACGATCTGATAGATACAATACCTAATCCTTCAAGATTTATTGGAGTTCATTACAACAATCCTGCTGACTTTAACCCAATCGTAGAAATCATCAGCGATCAACTAACCGATTTAAGTAGAACAAAAGAGGTGACCGAGTGGGTAGAAAAATCCGGCAAGCATCCAGTTTTATGTTCGGACACACCCTGCTTCGTTCTTAATCGGCAATCGTTACCGTTCATCAACGAGGCAGCAAGATGCATGAGCTTTGCTTCTCCAGGAGAAATCGATTTTGTTGCGAAGCAAAAAGTTGGAGTCGAACTTGGACCTTTTTCGGTGATGAATCTCGTGGGTCTCGATGTAATTAAATCTGCCAGCCGGAACTTGGAGGTGTTGGGAGAAGGCTACGCATCTTCACACATTCTGCAAAAGATGAAAGATAAGCAGTGGACGATTGATAAGGTAACTGAAGTCAATCGAGAGAAATCAACTGAAATCACAAAAAGACTTCGTGGAGCGATGATATTCCCGGCTAGAGACATTTTAGAAAGAAAGCTTTGCAGCGAGCACGATTTAGATAAGATTTGCAAGTTAGCGCTAGGTTACGAGAAGTCCTCTGTTGAGTGGTTAGAACTTCTCGATGAATCAATCGTTAAGCAATTAATTACACTGTTTCTCTCTTTTCAATCAGGTTGAAACTACATCACCTAACACGGTATTTTGATATTTGAATGTCATCCTCTGCTAGCTCAGAGAAATTATCATCTACCCGCCCGCGGATATATTCCTGCCAAGT
>JAYYDI010000076.1:0-2736 GCA_036161055.1 Pseudomonadota bacterium | reverse complement strand
ATGGGCGTGCTGATGGCTGACCACTATATCGGCAAAACCTTAAATTTACTTACTGACCTTAATATCGACTCTGATACTGCTGTAATTGTGAGTAGTGATCACGGTGAAAACCTTGGTGAGTTAAACGTTTATGGAGATCATCAGACAGCAGACCTCCCGACAACTAGGATTCCAATGGTAATCAAATGGCCAGGCTTACCCGAAGACGCTCGATTTAATGCAAAGCACTATCACATGGATGTATTTGCCACAATTTTAGAGTTGCTTGAGCGGAAAATCCCCGAATCTTGGGATGCAAAAAGTTTTGCGAGTTCCTGGAGGGCGGGTCAAGACGAAGGCAGAGAAGCCTTGGTTCTTTCTCAGGCGGCGTGGGCTTGCCAAAGGAGTGTTCGATTCGAGGACTATATCTATATTAAAACGGCCCACGATGCCTTCCATCTGTGGGAAGAAGAAATGCTGTTTGACGTGAACGAAGACCCTCACCAGACAAAAAACCTAGCGGGGACCTCTCTAAACCCATTGCAGAAAGGAAGGGATTCTTTGGCGAATTGGCGTGCGGCAATGATGAATGATCCCGCACGCGGCAGAGATCCTCATGATAATGTGATGGAAGAGGGTGGCCCTTACCATGTTCGCGGGAAGCTTGAATCTTATATAAGAAGGCTAAATGAAACGAATCGATCCTCGCTAGCAAAGCTTTTAGCAGAAAAGCATCATTGAAAAAGTAACAGTGGAAAAAATCTGAGCTCCGCAAGCTTATCGACGTCGGTAGTCTGGAGAACTGGTTGAGGGATGCGATCTGAAGTCCGTACGTTTCTCTCTTAGCTCTGTTTGTATTGAGGTTACCGCATCGCGAGACAGTGAATATTTCCACACGAGTAATACGGGGACTACCATTAGAGTAGGCATTATTATTCCGTCGATCACAGCCATTCTGACAAGGGTCGCGTATTCAATTTCTCCCGCTACTGCTCCGACTGGCATTTGAATTACTGATTCCAATAGAAAGCCGCCAATGATTGTCCCGAATGCGGTGGTGGATTTATTGGAAAAAGTTATTCCTCCAGAGAACACTCCCTCCTGACGTAAATCTTTAGCGTCCTCTTGTTCATCAGCAATATCGGCCATCATGGAGCCGAACACTATAAGAAAAGTAAAAGCGAAAAATGACCCCAGGGACCCGTGTATTATAAAAATCTGAAGCAATAGAGGGTCTCCGTTTTCAGGAAGTATTTCAAAAAAACGGGCGGCGACTTTTGCTATCTGGAGAATAGATCCCATAAGCAAACACGTTATGAAGATATCTCTTTTTTCAAAACGTGTCTGAAGTGGCTTAATCGTGACCAGTGAAATGGTTACTCCCACCATCGCCGCGATAGAAAACCACTTCATATCTTCGGTCGGGAATTCCCAAAAAAATACGTTCATATACGTGTCAAATACTGCGCCTGTTCCTGTGATTGCACTAGCCAACAGAGTGCCGAAAAATAGTTTTCTGAAATTAAAATTTTTCAGTGCCTCGATAATGCGAAGCAGTGTGTCACTGGTGGTGATCCTCGGAATTTTGTCGGTTGGCTGCGGTAGATATTTAATTTCTCTCAGCGTTCCTAGAGAGGATAAGAGCATCCAAAAAAACATAAGGGAAGAAATGACTAACGCAAAGTTGGCGTAGTGATCTCTGTTCAATAAACCGTTCGGATATTCCGCTGAGCCAGGAAAAACGGGGTAAAAAACAAAAAAAGCCATTAATGAACCTATATATACGCCCATGCCCAGTCTGAAGGCGATAATCATGGTTCGCTCCTCATAATCTTGGGATAATTCGGCGCCGATTGCTCCCCAGGGGACTCCATAAAAGCTGAAACAGATGCGGATCGCGATTGTCCAAGTAAATAGCCATGCAGTTAACCCCAAAGTCGACAGGGTTTCCGGCGGCGAAAATAGTGCAAACATCGATAGTGTGGTCGGGATTATCGAAAAAAGAATAAAAGGATGCCTTCTTCCTAATCTTGATTTGAAATTATCTGATAGCGAACCGACGATGGGATCAGAGACGGCGTCAACCACGATAGCTACGCCTAAAACCAGGCCGACTACTATGGCGGAGAGTTCCAGAACTTGTGAATAATAGAGCAGGAGTAGGGTATTGAATGCCCACTCTTTATGTTGACCGGGCAAGGCACTCGTTCCTTGAATGAGTTTAGTCAGGACGGGTACTTTTCCCTCTCGTTCCTTCTGTCTTGCAAAATTCGTTGTTTGGCCTTCCATCTTAACTGTCCAAGGTGCTGGTGACAGATGAGCCGTCTGCTATCTCGGGCCAGACACAAAATATTGTCGGTCTGGGTTGTTCGCGTTCTCCACTGAACCGTCCAGCTGGTGAACCACAGCGCCGTCCGGCGCGTATTGAAGGATATAAGACTTCCTCGTCGATTTTGTTAGATTTGGTCCAGTTCGGTGTGGTGTAAGAGAGGAGAATACAACGACATCACCAGCCTTAGCCTCCACGCATATAGATTCTTCAGGATTTTCCAGGCAGGTTAGACCGAGAGGCTTATGCTCATGGGCCAGAGTTCCTCTTTTGTGGAGTCCAGGAACTATCCATGGGCATCCATTTTCTGCAGTCGCGTCATTCAAAGGTACCCAACAGGTCAAATATTGTTGGGGTTCCGTGAACGTATAGCCATTATCTTGATGCCATGGAAATTCCTCTGGATTTCCTGGCTTTTTGTATACGGC
>JAYYDI010000075.1:0-3326 GCA_036161055.1 Pseudomonadota bacterium | reverse complement strand
ACCTGGCCGGAGAAAGAAGACAATCCAGCTAGCGAAAGATATCGAGGCAAGGGGATTCTCAGGAATTTTCGGGCCAAGTTTGGGGGATAGTTTGGCTTTATGCCAGGCAATAGCGCTAGAAACTTCAGAAATAACGATTGGCACGAGTATCACACCAATATACACAAGGAATCCGACCGACTTTGCCCAAACGGCGGCTTTCATTCATGAAGTCTCAGACGGTCGATTCAAATTCGGGGTGGGTGTAAGTCATGAGCCAGCCTTAAAACGGATGGGAATAAGTGCCGGTAAACCGCTGCAGGATATGCGGCAGTTCGTAACGGACTTACAGGCAGTCCCAAGAGTAGGGGACTTACCGCCGATTGTTCTAGCGACACTCAGAGACAAAATGATAAGACTCGCTGAAGAAATCGGGGGTGGAATGGTTTTTGCGAATGGTGCGCGAAGCCATATGGAACATTCTCTTAGCCAGCTGGAAGAGAAGACAAAATCAGATGATGATTTTTTCATTGGAAATATGATCCCGACATGCATCAGTGAAGACAAAAAAGCGGCAGCCGCTGTAAACAGGAAGACTCTGACAAGTTACGCCTTCTTACCAAACTACCGAAATTATTGGAGGGAAGCCGGCTACGAGGAGGAGATGCGCGACGTCGAAAAAGCAATCGACGAAAAAGATTTCGACCGAGTACCTGATTGTTTATCCGATCGGTGGTTATCGGACACCACCTTGTTTGGAACGGCGACGGAGGTCAGAGATGGCATCGAGGCCTGGTTCGACTCTGGTATAAAGACGCCCATCATCGTGCCGTCTTCAGCAACTGGCGGTCAAATGCAGGCCATAGATGAGTTTTTAGAGATTTGGAGTTAGTGGGATACCTCAGTTAACGCTCATACGCCACGCAGCAAGTAAGACCAAGACAATCGGACAGAGGGATTTTGATAGAGTCGTCAGTAAAAAGGGCTTTCTCGAGATAGCTCAGACAACTTATTGGTTATCGCAAAACCCCTTGAATATTGAATGGGTGTGGTCGAGCCCCTCAATTCGAACAAAAACAACGGCGAATTCTATTTTCAAGGCCTTCGATTGCGAGTTTTTTTACTTGCCAACACTCTACCTTGCCTCATTTGCGGAACTCGCAGAGGCTATACAAACTGTTCCAAACGAAATTAAGCATCTGGCAATTGTTGGGCATAACCCTGGACTGAGTCAGCTTGCTGGTTTTTTATTGGCTAAAGAGCATCCACAATTCCAAATGAACACAATGGAGCTTCTCTCTTGCGAAATTAAGGGGAATTTTGGTGCCCTGAAGTTTGGATGCGGTGAGCTTCTCTTGCAAAGAGGCCATATCAATGAAGCCGAATAAGCGGGTAGATTGTGTTAACGAGAGCCGCAAGACGTAGTATCTTGTCGCACTTAATCAACGGCCAGTAGGAGCAGTCCAATGTTTGAATTTCTAACTTTTTTAGCGGTGGGGGTTTGCACTTATTGTCTTTGGAGGATAAGCGATGACCTGCCGGACGTTTTGTTTCGATTGACCGAAATTCAAAAAGATATAGCAGATCTCAAAAAATCAGTCACAGAAGACGATTCAGAAAAAGGAACCTAAAATAGTAACGAGACGCGTGGCAGAAGAATTTTCTATTCATAAAAACCTTTATCTCTAATCCTGGGTCTGATGCCCTGGACAACTTACAAGCCAAAGTCTGATCCACGAAAAAAACCGGTGAATCCTTTAAATACTTTCTTTTTAGACCAAGCTCGCGCAAAGGAACTTGACGATCCGACCGCGGCTCTTTGCGTATTTATCACCAAAGAATCTGATGATTATCCAACGGGAAGAACACTTGTGTTGAGGAATATCGATGGACAACTCGGAGTCTTTATTAACAAATCCAGTCCCAAGTGGAATCAAAAAGATCAAGGCATTTCTCTACAAACTTACTGGCCTAGTATAGAAATTCAGTACCGTATCAAAGCATCCTGCGTCGCTTTAGATCCAAAACTCATAAAGCAAAGTTGGAAGCAACGACCGGAAACCCCCCAAAAACTCGATTGGTTTTACGAGACAGTAAAGCCCCAGAGTGCAAACTTAGACCCAAAAGAGGCAACAAATTTAGCAACCAAACTGAAAGATTTAATTTTATCTGACCAATCCGCAGCGCCAGATTCGGCTTCCGGACTATTACTCGAACCGTTTGAATTCGAGAAGTTAGAACTTCGCTCAGGAGATCTACCTCACCATCGTGAGAAATTTGTCCTGATAGAAGGCATCTGGCAACATCATCCAATGGTACCCTGAAGGCTTCAAGATTCTTCTGACAAACGCAATCACCACATGTCAATCAACAAAAAGCCGGAGCCTTTCACCAGTAGCGAAAAAGATCCAAAGGGCTCAAAGCTGCGAATTGCTCTCCTAAGTTATAGAAGCAATCCGTTCAGTGGCGGCCAAGGCATCTACATTAAGTACGTTGCGAAAGCCCTTCATGAGATAGGACACGAAGTAGACGTGATTTCCGGAGAGCCTTACCCAGAACTCACGCCCGGTCCGAATCTCATAAAGCTGCCTGGACTCAATCTCTTCGAGGAGCCTAGACCCTTCAGGTCTTTCAAATTATCTTATCTATTGGATCCAACCAGTCTTTTTGAGTGGGCCTCATTCAACAGTGGAGGGTTTCCAGAGCCGTATTGTTTTTGTCAGCGAGCAGCTCAATTTTTAAAAGAATTCGAGAATCACTACGATATTGTCCACGACAATCAGAGCCTCGGGTCAGGCTTGGTAAAAATTAAGAATTTAGGAATTCCAGTTATTTCTACGATCCACCATCCAATAACGCAAGACCTTCGGATTAAATTGGAACAAGAGTCGGATTGGTTTTTGAGACTGCTCGCTAAACGCTGGCATCGCTTCCTAAAAATGCAAATAAGGACCGCAAGGAATTTAGATAACATCGTGTCAGTTAGCCAAAATGCAAAAGAAGATATACAAAAAGATTTCGGGATCGAAGCGAGCAAAATTAGTGTGATACACAACGGGGTAGATCAATCCGTGTTTCACAAGTCCCTCAAAGTTCCAACATTGCAAAATCGGATTATATCCGTTGCCAGTGCCGACGAGCCTCTAAAGGGCGCGAGATACTTGATACAGGCTTTTCATCTTTTGGCAAAAGATTACCCGAATCTTCGACTAGATTTCATAGGCTCACCAAAAATCGGGGGGGCCCTGGATAAGCTGATAGATACGCTAGGTGTGCGCGATAAAATAGATTTCCACTCAAAATTATCGATCGAGAAAATGGTCTCTTTATACCAAAAAGCCACGATA
>JAYYDI010000074.1:0-8316 GCA_036161055.1 Pseudomonadota bacterium | reverse complement strand
GTCCTCTAAAATAAGCCCTGAAGCTCTGATGGTGCCAGCGGCTATGAGCGCTAGCTGCGCTTTTATGTTGCCGGTAGCGACTGCTCCGAATACGATTGTATTCTCAACCAACCGATTCCCTCTCGCACTGATGGCAAAAGAAGGGCTTTTATTAAATTTTGTGGGAGCTATGATAATCGCTTCAGTCTGTGTCTCATTGTTTGGTTGATGGGATAAGGCTTTTGACTCGAATACAAAAATCAACCAATTTAACTATCAATAATTTAAGTTGCCTATCATGATTTTGCTCGGGTTAAAAAAACTACCGATACTATTTATTTTGGTTCTTAAAAAAAATGTATGCTGAGTACTTCAACCTAAGAGAGTTACCGTTCTCAATCGCACCAAACCCAAAATATCTTTATATGAGTACTCAGCATCAAGAGGCCCTAGCGCATCTTTTGTTTGGGTTACAACAAGACGGAGGATTTGTTGTTCTAACTGGGGAAGTAGGAACCGGAAAAACTACAATCTGCAAACGCCTTTTTGAACAGCTGCCTACCGAAGTAGAAGTTGCTTTTATATTGAACCCTTGCCTTGACGAGATCGACTTGATCGAAACCATTTGTCAAGAATTCGAGATCAAGATAGCGAAAGATTTAAAACTCAAGGACCTGTTAGATAAGCTAAATAACTACCTTCTAGCCTGTCATTCAAAAAATAAAAAACCAATACTTCTAATAGATGAAGCTCAAAATCTTTCAACTGAGTTGCTAGAGCAATTGCGTTTGCTAACGAATCTGGAGACGAACGAGAAAAAACTCCTTCAGATAATACTTTTGGGACAACCGGAGTTGGCAGAAAAGCTAATTAGGAAAGAGTTGAGACAGTTTAATCAACGAATTGCTGCACGCTATCACCTTGCCGAACTTAATGAACCAGAATCTAGAAACTACATAAGTCACAGACTCTCTGTAGCTGGATGCGATGAGCCATTATTCTCTAAGCAGGCGACCAGAAAGATATTTCAAGAAAGCGAAGGGGTCCCTCGATTAATAAATCTGCTTTGTGACAGAGCGCTATTAGGTTGCTACAGCGAGGGCAAATCTACGGTAACTAAAAAAATGGTGCAAAGGTCTTCAGAGGAAATCAAAGGCAAGCCCCAACGTAAATTAACTGACCATGTTTTTGGTGCTATTCTTGGTCTGAGCACCCTTCTAATGTTAATCGTATTTTTAATTAAGTCGTGTCCTCGCGACCACCCGGCTTCCTCAAATATTAAAAGTGAGCAAATAAAAACGAAGCTTGGGGTTTCGGAAAAAACAAGAAACTTCTCAGGACACGAGAAACTCGAGAGCGCGATAAATGATCTCATATCACTTTGGGGCATTTCTTTCGAGGACCAAGAGACTAATAGTTGCAGCCTCAGCGAAAAAATTGGTTTGCGATGTGCGAAATTTGCAATTAATTTAGATCAGATTTTAAGGATGGATAGGCCTTTTGTAGTCTCTATCGATCGAGAATTTTTTACAATAATGCAGGCAACTCGAGAGACCTTTTTCTTGTTTGCTGGAGACAAAGAGTATCAACTAAGTTTTTCCGAGTTTTCCCAAATATTCGATGGGAACATCGATTTAGTCTGGCGGATGCCGCCAGATTATAATGGGCCAATAACTCTGAATGCAAAAGGGCCTGCCGTGGATTGGCTCTCCATTCAGCTAGCACTGGTTAACGAGGAGACTCCCTCAGTCGACAAAAATGTAATTTTTTCAGAGGAAATGTCGAAAAAAGTGAAGAGATTTCAGAAATTATCTGGTCTCACTGAAGATGGCGTGGTCGATTCTCTAACTTGGATATATTTGAATAGCTACAACTCTCAATCTGTCCCAAAATTGAGTAATTAATATGTCTTATATCCTTGACGCTCTAAAAAAATCAGAAAGAGAAAGAAACGCGTCCGCCCCCGTTAATTTCAATTCAAAAGTCGATGAGAAAAAAGAGTCCCGTATAAACCTCAAAACGTTACTTATCTGGACAACCATTATTTTAGGAGTAAATTTTACATCCGCATACATTCTCATTGGATACAAATTCTCATCCAGCCCAAATACCGATACGTCGGAAAATGATAGCGTAGATCCCAACCGAACCTCGAAAAAAGAAACTGAAATTAATGGCTTGATTACTCGTGAGCAAGCTGGGCTAAAAGAATACGACCAGAACGACTATCAAGAAGAACTCATTGTCCCATCCTTTACCTCACTCCCAGAGGATATGAGGAATGAACTGTTACCCTTCAATATTGACTCTCATATTTATGCTGACGAAAAAAACTTGAGGTTAATTAAAATCGGAAGAGTGACCTATTTCGAAGGAGACTATCTCAGACCCAATCTAAAACTTGAGAGAATTACAAACGAAGGTGTAATTTTAGTCATGTCTAAGCGAATGTTTTCTGTAAAAATAAAAGACGTTTGGGACCTATAACCCAGATAATTACTCAGCATCTATTCTTTGAACGTCGTCCCGCATTTGCGCCAACTTCTGGTTAATAATTCTTCGATGTTGGTCTATTGAATTAATGGCTTCAGAGAGACCTTCGATCTTTTTTTCCATAGCGTAAAACTCTCGTTTATCCGCTTCTCTTTTGAGAAGTTGGTCCTCCAGTTGAGCTTTAATGAACGAAATCTCAGTAATTAACTCCTCGTTTTCATTTTTAATTCTGGCACCTAACGAGTCTATTTTTGACAGGGCTTGATCGAATTTCGTTAATCTTTCCGAATTGTTTTTCTCAAAGAGGGCTGTTTTTTCTTTGAGCAGCGCTATATCTCGTAAATTTTTTTGAATGTCTGGTTTGTTTTGCCTGTGAGCTATTTTCCAGAGTTTATCTATCTCGCTAAAATTCAATTTTACTTGATCAGAGAGATCTTGCGTTGTCTTGAGCACATCAGTACCAGTCTCAGAAATTCGAGTATCCAAATCTTTAATATTGTTTTGGCCTTGGTTGAGTAATTGATTGCTTATTGCAAGGTTCTGCTGAACCTCATATAGAACGAAACCTCCAACACCCATCATAATTGCCATTAGAGCAATCACAAAGACCAAGAACCCGTTAAAATTACTCTGTTTGGGCGGATCAACCCTGGCATTTCTCCTATAACTCGCAACATCCGCTTGATCGGGTTTTATCGATGGTATAGTTCTTTTATTTTCAGTCACTAAAATCGTCCTACAAAAAAGGGGCCCTAGAAGCCCCCGTTTATCTGGATCGGCACTCTCAGCTACAGCAAAGCCATTAATAAATAAAATACTGCGGTTAGCCCTAAGCCACAATGGATCACACCAGATACGCTTGTTAGTGGTCCCTGTTTTCCGAAAATGGCATTAATCTCTAACAAAATAATTATTAGTAAGACTGCTGCAATACTCGCTCCGCTTGCAGCCGCGAGCATAGTGTTAGACCCCAATGAAAGGTGACCCGATGCAAACATCATGAACAACATCGGTGCTGAAAAAAGGGTGTTTGTCCTCGACGCCAAAGCAGCTTTTGGGGCAGCTACTGCTGCTTCTGGCAATGCATCATTGCCTTCTGCAACAGCGTTAGCGGAAGCGATCACGATCTTTTGGTTGGGCCATATAATTAGCCAGACATTCAAAAACATTAAAGTTCCCAGAACCGATCCAATTGTAATTGCATAGGTAAGACCTGTATGTCGATAGGCTAACAACGCAACCCCGGTCAAAAACGTGAGCATAGCCCCCCACCTAAACCACCAGAGAGCGCGAGGCACCAATTTTTGAATAGCTCCTGATCGATGAGCCGGATCAGCTTCCTTGAAATATTCAGTCTGAACAAAGTTAAAATAATAAAGCAAACCAATCCATGTGATGCCCCCTAACAAATGGATCCAGCGGAATAAAAAATCTAACCCGCTCATAGAAAATAGTGTTAAATCGCCCATTCTTTCTCCCTCTTAACTAATCAATCTTTTGTCGAAATTTACCAATCCAGTGCTTCGATCACGATATAATATTACCACTGAAATTTTTTAAAAAGAACAAAAAAACCCCGCACAAGGCGGGGTTGATTCTGCACACTAAGACCCATTAAGGTCCGGCATAACAAGCGGAATTACATCATTCCGCCCATTCCACCCATTCCGCCCATATCCGGCATTGCGGGTGCCGCTGGTGTGTCTTCTACGATCTCAGTGACCATACATTCGGTCGTGATCATAAGCCCCGCCACAGAGGCAGCCGCTTGAAGAGCCGTTCTAGTGACTTTCGCAGGATCAGGAATACCAAACTTGATCATGTCACCATACTCACCAGTTGCAGCATTGTAGCCTTCACTGCCCGACATTTGCTTGACTTTGTCTACAACTACGGATTCTTCATCTCCGGCGTTCGCCACTATCTGTCGCATAGGGGCTTCCATCGCTCTTCTGAGCAAATTAATGCCAACGTTTTGATCCTCATTGTCTCCAGTGAGGCCTTCAACGGCGCTCAAAGCACGAACTAAAGCTACACCTCCGCCAGGAACAATTCCCTCTTCGACCGCAGCTCTTGTAGAATGAAGGGCATCTTCCACTCGCGCTTTTTTCTCTTTCATTTCCACTTCGGTTGCAGCGCCGACCTTTATGACAGCTACACCACCGGCGAGCTTGGCCACACGCTCCTGAAGTTTTTCTCTGTCGTAATCAGAGGAGGTTTCCTCGATCTGAGTGCGAATCTGGTTAACCCGAGCTTCGATATCGTCCGACTGACCAGAGCCATCCACGACGGTTGTGTTCTCTTTCGTAAGACTTATCCTTTTTGCTTGACCAAGATCCTCTAAAGTAGCTCCCTCAAGAGACAAGCCTACCTCTTCAGAAATCACTGTGCCGCCTGTCAGAGTTGCTATGTCCTGCAGCATCTCTTTACGTCTGTCTCCAAAGCCCGGTGCTTTAGCTGCCGCAACTTTTACAATGCCACGCATGTTGTTAACAACTAAAGTCGCTAGAGCTTCTCCCTCGACGTCCTCAGCAATAATCATTAGCGGCTTTCCAGCCTTGGCAACAGCTTCTAAAATTGGGAGCAAGTCTCTGATGTTTGATATTTTTTTATCAAACAAAAGAATGTAGGGCTCTTCCAATTCAGCACTCATGCTATCCTGATTATTTACGAAGTAAGGTGAAAGGTATCCGCGATCGAATTGCATACCTTCTACAACATCGAGCTCGTTTTCCAAACCGCTGCCTTCCTCAACAGTGATCACACCTTCCTTACCTACCTTGTCCATCGCTTCGGCTATAATTTCTCCAACTTGAGTATCACTATTGGCCGAGACACTACCCACCTGCGCAATCGCCTTTGAATCCGAGCATGGCTGAGCAAGACCCTCAATCTCTTTCACCGCAGCCGCAACTGCTTTGTCTATGCCCCTCTTTAAATCCATTGGGTTCATACCTGCGGCGACTGATTTTAGTCCCTCGTTTAATATGGATTGAGCTAGGACGGTCGCAGTCGTTGTTCCGTCTCCTGCAACGTCGGAAGTCTGAGAAGCAACTTCCTTGACCATTTGCGCTCCCATATTTTCGAACTTATCAGACAACTCGATTTCTTTGGCTACAGACACACCGTCCTTTGTTACAGTCGGCGCGCCAAACGACTTGTCCAACACTACATTTCGGCCCTTCGGACCTAAAGTGACCTTTACCGCATCCGCCAGGGTGTTCACACCCGTTAGCATGCCTCTGCGGGCTGTATCACCAAATTTCACATCTTTAGCAGTCATAACAATCTTTTCCTTTAATTTCTAACTTATGCAAAATGATTTATTCGATGACGCCGAACACTTCACTTTCGTTCATAATAAGCAGTTCCTCGCCGTCTATCTTGACGGTGCTTCCCGAGTACTGGCCAAAAAGAATTTTGTCGCCAGCTTTCAAATCTACGGACTGGATAGAACCATTGTCTAACTTTTTTCCTGGTCCCACTGCTATCACTTCGCCTTGCGAGGGCTTCTCAGCTGCAGAATCGGGAATAACTATTCCACCTGCAGACTTAGTCTCTTCCTCCGTGCGACGCACTACCACACGGTCTTGTAATGGACGAATACTCATTCGTTTCTCCTGATCTCCTACTTTATTTGACGAATACTGCGGATTCGCAGCACTTCCCCCCCCGATTTAAGACTGAATCGTACTTTGACCGCACAATTGTTGTGTTGTACGGAATTAGCAGTCTTACTCCAGGACTGCTAATAATATGGACGGAATTTTCAGAGTCAAGACCGAATCGCTATAAATTCTCGATTATTAATTTTAAATCAAGTCTCGCCTTTCCAACGAGATTTAAACATCTACTTCTTTAAGTTGCTGATTTACATAAAACAGCCAGCTCACCATCAGGATACCAGGCAACCCTAGGGCTGCATAAAACATAAAAAATTCTTGGTACCCAAATGAATCGACCAGTATGCCGGAGAAGCCTGAGAAGAACTTTCCCGGTAGCGTCATAAGAGAGCTAAAAAGGGCATATTGAGTCGCTGTGTATGATTTGTCAGTAAGACCGGAAAGATACGCTATGAATGCGGTTGAGGCGAAACCACCAGCAAAGTTATCAAAAGAAATTACCGTCACAAGATTTAAGAGATTTGGTTCAGATGTAGCTAAGAAATAGAAAAGCAGGTTGCTCAGGCAAACTATGATTCCCCCGATTAACAAAGGTAGAAAAATACTAATTTTCGAAACAAACAAACCACAGATAAAGGCACCGAGAATTGTCATAAAAAACCCATAAACCTTAGCAACATTCGCAATCTCAGTTTTCGTGTAGCCAAGATCAATGAAAAAAGGATTAGTCATGATTCCCATTGTGATATCGCTGAGGCGGAAGATAGCGACAAAAATCAAAATTCCGATCGCGTACCGCCGATAACGAACAAAAAAATTGATAATTGGACCGATAACAGCTGTTCTTAAACGGCTAAGAAGATCCTTTGAATCGCCAACATCTATAAAAATCTTTGGAGGCGGGGGCTCGACCATAAAAAACACCAGGAGCATTCCTGCGAGAATAAAACATGCCATTAAAAAATAAGAAACGGACAAACAAAAAATAGCGGCCGCATACAAGGCTCCAGCGCCAGCGACCAACAGTGCGAGACGATAGCCGAACACATAAGCGGCTGTCATTGCCCCCTGCGATTCCTTGCTCGCTGCCTCGATCCTATAAGCATCAATAGAAACATCTTGGGTAGCAGAGGAGAAAGCAACCAAGAGAGCAAAGCCACTAAAAATCACAAGGTCTTTTGGACCAAATATTGCCATCAGCGATAAGCCAACAACTACCCCAAATTGCCCGACAATTATCCAAGAGCGGCGCCTGCCAATTTTTTTAGCTAAAAAACTAATCTGCATGGAATCAATAACAGGCGCCCACAAAAATTTAATCGAATAAGTGATGCCAACCCAAGCAAAAAATCCGACGGCAGTTCTTGATGCGCCCTCTTCGACTAACCAAATGCTGAGCGTTGAGAAAACCAAAAGGAAAGGGAGTCCTGCAGAGAAACCAAGGGGAATCATTGAGGCTACTGCTCGATCATTATAGACCTCTAAGAATTTTTTCAGAGACGATGAAACTTGGTAGGTAAAGATAGGTATTAGTCCCTAAAATTGTTGAACTGGAGCGGTATTTCGAAATCTGCCTCTTTCATCATGGCAATTATTGCTTGCAGTTGATCCCTTTTTTTTCCGCTAAATCGAATTTTTTCTCCCTGAATAGATACTTGAACCTTCGTTTTTTCTGCTTTCACCATCTTCACAACCCGCTTAGCGATCAGAGGATCGATCCCTTGCTGAATGGAAAAGTCTCTGTAAAGCAGTTTTCCGATGTGATCGTTCCCTTTTGAATCTAACACCTTTGGATCTATCGACCGTTTCGAGAATTTTTCTTTTAAGATGTCAAGCATTTGGTCTAGCTGAATTTCTGCCTCGGCGCTCAATTTTACTAAACCATCATTAAGCTCAAATTTGGCGGTAACACCTCGAAAGTCAAATCTAGTCTTTAGCTCTCGATTTGCCTGATCAATCGCATTTGTCACTTCGTGAAAATCTACTTCAGAAACCATATCAAACGAAGGCATGTAAGCTCCCTGTCCTGCTATTTAAGGATTTTTTATGACGTTTAATATAAATTAAAAGCGCAATCCTTTGTATCCAAACAGCCCAAAAACGAACCAACTTTTCTTTTGGGAGCACAGAAGAATACCAGCACTTTAATCCCCTAATCAGATAAAATGGTATGATCGATCACTTTAACCACACTAATATGAAGGAACATGATCAATTAATA
>JAYYDI010000073.1:0-4877 GCA_036161055.1 Pseudomonadota bacterium | reverse complement strand
TTCTTTTCTGTGGTTTCAGGGTTGTTAGCCGGTTTTATTAAGCCTCTCGGGGAAAGAAAAGTAGACCAATTACTGGTTGCTCAAGCAAATCAAACAGATTTCGACAAACTTATTTCTGGAAGATTTCAATCCTTTAGGTTCGGTGAAAGAGTAATTTATGCGAGGAAAGTGAGTGATCAAAACCAGCTAGAGGATATTTTCATAAATGCTTTTCATGATGAGACTAAAATAACCACGCCTAGGCCTTTTTCAACGATTCTCGCTCGCACAGGCTATTTCGACTCCAGCTCTAATGGTGAGTTGGTGTTAGTGTTGCGGGATGGTGCGAGATTTTATGGTCGACCGGGCATGGCTGACTATGAGGTGATTTCTTTTCAAGAGTATGGCCAGCCAATTGAAACGCGTTCAACACACTCTGATAATATTTCATTTTCATCCATGACCAACTCACAGCTTTTTAATTCAAAGGATTCTAAGGCTCTCGCTGAATTGCATTGGAGGCTTGCCATGGTGGTCCTGATCCCTATTCTGGGTTTCATAGCGATTCCTTTTTCTGAGGTCAGTTCACGGGAAGGTCGTTATGGGAAAGTTGTGCCGGCGATGATTATCTGCTTCCTCTATATCTTTTCTCTAGCAGCGGGCAAATCAGCCATTGCGCGGGAGGAGATTCCCTCTTTTCTTGGTCTTTGGTGGGCTCACGCAATTTTTATATTTATTGCCATATTTTCTTTTCAAAAGAATAGGATTTCTTCATTTTTAGCCCTCGGATTTGTCTTTCCGAAGCAGAATCACTCTAGTTCCTGATGCTCGGTCATGCCATGTTAGTCTCTCAGGATCAAAAAGCATCCAGATGAACCCCAGTCCTAGCATCGAAATTGAAACAAGCGCAAAGAAAAGCCTTGAAAAGCACTCTTGCCAGCTTAATATCTGCAGGTCTGGGTTCACTAATTTGATTTTCCAAACTTGCATCCCAAGGGTCTGTCCGCGCAACCTCCAAAAGTAAGAATAAAAAAGGCATGCTTCAACATATAATCCGAGCTGGAATAGAGGTCCTTGCAAAGGGTTTCCCTCATTTATCAAAGCGACAAGCAGAAGCGTAGTAATAAGCCAGATAGCAATGATAAGCAGTGAGTCGTACAATATGGCTGCCAGCCTTCTAAAGAGGCCAGCAGATTCAAACTCTTTTCCCATTAAGTCCTCGAATTAAAGGGTTGACAATTATACTATGAGAAAACATATAGCTATTATATTGTTTATCGCCGTCGTTGACATTGCTCTATCATCAGTTTCTGCGCAGAGCTTTGAACAATATTTGATTTTTGTTCGTGAAAAGGCAATTGAAGCTGGGATTTCGGAGGCAATAATCAACCGAGAATTTTTTGAGCTTAAACCTGATCCAAGGGTCTTAGCTTTTGACAGGAAACAACCGGAGTTTGTTCAGACACCTGAGGAATATCTAAAGGCACGCTTATCCGACAATAGAATCAGCGACGGGAGAAAATTAAGAAGGCTATATAACGAAGACTTGTTAGCCGTCGAACGAAGTTACCAAGTAGATGCCAACTATATAGTTGCTTTTTGGGGTTTAGAGACAAACTACGGACGTTACCAGGGTAATTATTCTGTGATTCGTTCCTTGGCAACGCTCGGCCATGATCCGCGAAGACATTCTTTTTTTACGCGAGAATTATTGAGTGCGCTGAAAATACTTGAGGAAGGACATGTTGAGCCCAAGCTATTCGTTGGGGCTTGGGCTGGAGCAATGGGGCAAAGTCAATTCATGCCTAGCAGTTTTTTCAGTTATGCGCAGGACTTTGATGGTGACGGCAAAAAGGATATTTGGAATTCAGAACTGGATGCGTTTGCGTCGATTGCGAATTACTTAAGCAAAAATGGTTGGGTCTATTCCGAGCGATGGGGCAAAAAAATAAGGGTTGAAAGAGAACTTTACGATCTTTTCCCTCCAACCTCTAAGAAAAATGGTTGCCGAGCTTTGAATCACCATTCTACCAAGCTCCCGCTAAAGGAGTGGAAAAATCTGGGCGTTGATTCTGGAAAGTTACCTATGGGTAAAACTTATGCTCTTTTGCGTTTGAGTGATGCCCCCGATCAGACTTATTTGGTTGGCAGCAACTTTGAAACTATTTTGCAGTACAACTGCGCAAATAAATATGCCGTTTCTGTAGGGATGCTGGCAGATCATTTAGCAGAAATTTGATTAAATTCCATAAAAAAGCCTTCCGTTTCAGCGAAGATTTGGTCGCCGTCAGCCGAGCGGATTACTCCCTTCATCTGCGTCATTCTACCTCTTTGTTTTAAAACATGTCCCTCGAGTCGACATTCTGAATCGCAGGGTAGCTCTGCAAAGTAGCGAATGCTGCATCTAGCTGTGAAAGCCTTTTTCCCGTTGAGGAAAAGCCAATTTCCCATTACATCGTCAAGGACACTAAATATAATCCCTCCGTGCACTATGCCATTATACCCGCAAAGGTTTCTGCCTGGTTTGAAGTCAGCGACGCAGACATCGTCCTTGAGTTGGAATTTTAATTTCAACCCGATAGGGTTATTCGGTCCACAAACAAAACAGTTGTTCGCGTCGGACAAAAGCTTATTCAATTCGAAAAACTCCTTTCTTCGTGAGTCAGGCTGTATAATATCAACATGCATCTGGAAACACACAAAACATATTGCCCTCACTGTGGTGAGCGAATCGAGTTAATTGTTGACCCATCGGCAAGTCAAGAGTACATCGAGGACTGCCAAGTCTGCTGTAATCCCTTTGAGTTGAGAGTCGTAAGGGATGGCAACGAGAGTTTTATAGAAATTTACGGAGATATATAGGTCAGTAGGTTCTCTTTTGAGAAAATAATTCTTGGTGCTTTGAATATGAAAAAAAAAGGGGTGGTGGACTTTGGTGAGGCGGCCGAAAAACTCAGACACTCGCGAGCAGAAATAAAGCTGGAACGAATACAGGAGGCTTTTAGAGAAGCGCGTGGAGAAAAAAAAGGAGGAAAAAAGGCGAAAAAAAATAAGGGGAAAGGAAAGAACAAAAAAAAATGATTTACGTCTTTATTCTGCTTTATGCACCTCGGTTTTTCCGATTAAGGATTTTCGGATGATGTCTCTGGTTTCGAGAGCTAGCTTGTTAGGATCGGCTTCCGAATTGACTTGAATAGGACGATGGATTTGCATTGTTACCTTGCCAGGTTTCCAATCAATTGAATCTGTTGCTAAGACTTGGTGGGTGTCGTGGAGAGTGATTGGTGCGATAGGGAATTCTAGATCCCTTGCCATACGAAAAGCTCCTTTTTTAAAAGAACCTAAGCTCCCATCCCGAGATCTAGTGCCCTCCGGGAAAAAAATGACGCAATCGCCTTTTTTTATATTCTCCTTTGCTTCTCGGAGTGCATTAAGATCGAATTCAGTATTCTTTCGATCCACAAATATATTTCCCATTGCTGCACAAGCTTGTCCCAGGAAGGGGACCAGCCTAAGCTCTTTCTTCATAACCCATTTCAGGTTCTTTCCAAGAAAGCCATACAATATATAAATATCTATTAGGCTCAAATGATTGGCTACCAAGATATAACTTTGGTGGTCTTGCAAATATTTGAGGCCAGTAATTTCTAGCTTTATCAAACAGACCTTGGTGTTGATTCTTGCCCAAAATGAGGCAAGTCTTTGCGATCCGCTCGCAGGAACTTTTAGAGCGGACATCACAACAATACAGCTTCCAATTACAATTGTTGTCAGAAGGAGTGTTGGAAGGATCGCGAACCATTTGTATAGGTTTAGCGCAAAACGATTTAAAATTCGATTATCCTCCCTTTTATGTAAATTCAGCTTTCGTTTAGTTGTCGTTAATAATTGGAATAGCATTCTTAGCTCTGCACGAAGTTGATCGGAGTGTCCCCAGCCGTGGTGATTCGCCACATCTCTCGACGGTGTCCTGCGTAATCTGAGGACGCCGAGTGTTGGGTGCATCTGTTGTCCCACATTACAAGGCTATTTTTCTTCCAGGAAATCCGGCATCTAAATCTTTCCTCGACAATTACGCTATTGAGATAGTCGAGTAACGGTTGACTCTCTTGATCGGTCATCCCGACAAATTTTATCGTATACGTCGGATTTATCCAAAGCGAAGGCTCCCCTGAAACTGGGTGTTTTCTGATTACAGGGTGACTTTCACAGCTTGGCTCCCCCTTTTCATTTGTAATTGTCATATTCTCTAAATGATTTTTTAGTTTGGCATTAGGACCGTAAGAGCGAATTGAGCTATGCACTGCTCGGAGTCGAAGCAAACTCTCCTGCATACTGAGAGACAGAGATTTGTATGCGTCCTGGAGGTTTGCAAAAAGCGTGTCTCCACCTTTTGGTGGTACATCCAGGGCGTAAAGTAACGTTCGCGCGGGAGGTTTTTTTTGGAATGTGAAATCAGTGTGCCAACCAGATCCGAAGGTATGATGTGACTTTTCGTTCGCCTCCTTCACTATCGGTACGACATCTGGATAATCTTTTAGCCCTTCAAGATAGGGCGTATCGCCGACTCCGCCAAATTTTTTTGCTAAATTGATTAGGTCACTTGGTTCGAGTTGTTGATCCCTAAAACATAAGACGAGATAACGCGAAAAAGCTTTTTCAACGGAAAAAAAAGTTTTTTCATCCATGTTAACGAGTTGGGCATCAATCACTTCGGCACCTAAGGACTTTGCAATGGGACGGATTTTCATAATGTGTAAATCTTTATCAGAAGCCTCTCAATAATAACTCAGAAGATTCGTCGCAAGCCAAGGGTAAAGGTCACATCAGGTGCTGTATCGGTAGCGATGTCTTCGCTGAGTGAGAGATCCAAGGCAAACGCCTTGCCTACTTTCACC
>JAYYDI010000072.1:0-8296 GCA_036161055.1 Pseudomonadota bacterium | reverse complement strand
AAAAGCTTACGCTCCAAAAACCCTTCGCCGCTAAGAAGCTTTCTTACCAACTGACAGGCCTCCTGCACCAAGAAAGCATCATCGCCACTAAAAATAAAAAGACGGCTCTTTTGTTGAGAAACAAGAGAAGGCAATTGGTTTAGATAGGCCTTCACGTCGAATTCCGAATTCTAGCAAGGTTGTATTGAGCCATGCTGATTACCTTAGCTAGGAGTTCCTCTCTCATCTCTCTTTGCAAAAGCAATTGCTCTTCGTAGCTCGCCGCCTGATTAGAGGAGCTAACAGCGAAAAACTTTCTTGAGGAGAGAGTTGTTTCTGGAACGATTATCCTGTCACCAAACGTGATAAAAAAAATCAACTCAATAGTCAACTCATATTGGGCGGCACTCATTGAAGCTGTTGTAAGGACTGATCGCCGAGACGGCTTTTCTGACAGTAGGTTTATGGTCAAAAATTCTGAGGCATCTTCGGAAGTCCTTTTTTCAGAGTTAGCCAGAATCTCATTTAAAAGTTTTTCGCTTTTTACCGCTGACGGAGCGCTATTTACCAGAACCTTATCCAATTCCGCATAAAGATCTCCTCGCAACTGAAAGTTGCAAGAACCTAGGACTGAAATCAAACTTAATAAAATTGAGCGATTAAAGAACGACAAAATTTAATATCTTATTTGGAACATGAATGATTTTGTTGATGCTTTTATCAAACAGAAATTTCTTTATATTTTCCTCTTCTTTTGCCATCCCTATAAGTTCTTCCTTTGGACAGTTTATTGGGGAAGTCAATTTCCCTCTTACTTTGCCATTTACCTGCACTGCAATTTCCACCGAAGTTTTCTCAAGCGCAAGGTCATCTACTTCGGGCCAACGTGATTCTTCAATGATCCCTAGTCCTAGTTTCTTCCACAACTCATGGCAAATGTGCGGAGTGATCGGGGACATTATTTGAAGCGAAATCTTTAATGCCTCAAATACTATTGCACGACCCTCAGCGGAATCATCGTCAAATTTAATTACTTGGTTAATGAGAGACATCACTGCCGCTATAACTGTATTAAAAGTTAGTCGCCTACCAAAATCATCCTCACACTTTTGCAAAGTCTCGAAAGTCTTTCTTCTTAATTCTCTTTGCCGTTCATTTAAATTCCCATGAGCGATAGGCTGGTAATCGGATATTCCATCCAAATTGAGTTGTACAGTATTCCACAATTTAGTTCTCAGCCATTTACTTGCTGCTTCAACACCGTTTTCAGCCCATTCAAAAGCCTGATCAGGCGGAGCGGAAAACATCATAGCCATCCTTACCGCATCAGAGCCATATTGGTCCATTAAATGCTGCGGATCGCCTGCATCGCCGGCAGACTTTGACATTTTTGATCCTCCCTGAAGAACCATACCTAAAGCAAGGAGTTTTACAAATGGTTCATCAGAATCAACCAGACCCTCATCTCGCATTGCCTTGTGAAAAAACCGCGCGTAAAGCAAATGAAGAATGGCGTGCTCTTCGCCACCAACATAGTGATCTACTGATCCCCAATAATTCGCCCTGTTGTCTAGCATGGCCTTATCTGAATCACTAGAGCCAAACCGAGCGTAATACCAAGACGATTCCATAAAAGTATCAAACGTATCAGTCTCTCTTTTTGCCTCTTTCCCACAATTGGGACAAGGAGTGGTATACCAGTTGGACATAGTTTTTAATGGAGAACCTACACCTTCGAATTCTACCTTCGTGGGTAAAATCACTGGCAAATCCTTATTTGGAACGGGCACTGAACCACAATCTTTGCAGTTAATGATAGGTATTGGACAACCCCAATACCTTTGCCTTGAGACTCCCCAGTCTCTTAGCCGATAATTTACCTGCCGCCGACCTTTTCCTCGCTTCTCTAATTCCTTGGTGATATCCGAGAATGCTTCACTGAAATTCATTCCATCGTAATCACCCGAATTAACAAGTATTCCTTTTCCTACAAACGCACCTTTTTCAAGGTCGTGAGAGTCATTGGATTTAGATCCTGGTGACACCACGTTTTTTATCGGCAAATCATATTTTTTAGCAAACTCCCAATCCCTTTGATCATGGCCGGGAACAGACATCACCGCTCCAGAGCCGTAATCCATCAGCACAAAATTTGCGACCCATATAGGAATAGCATCTTGAGTAATAGGGTGTTCAGCATAAAGCCCAGTGAACATGCCTTTCTTTTCAAGCTTAGCGATATCGGCTTCCGCGACCTTTACCCGATTACAAGCTAAGATGAAATCCGATAGCTCTTGGTTTTGCTTGGAGGCTTCTGCCAGTAAGGGGTGTTGAGGTGCAACGGCAATATAGGTTACGCCAAAAAGAGTATCTGGCCGGGTTGTGTAAACCTGTAGAAAGGATCCTTCCGACAGAGCGAAACTAATCTGCACTCCTTCGGATCGACCTATCCAATTCCTTTGCATGGTTTTTACTTTTTCTGGCCACCCCTGGAGATCATCCAAATTTTCTAAAAGTTCTTTGGCATAGTCCGTAATCTTTACAAACCACTGCTCTAGCTCTTTCCTCTCAACAGGAGCGTTGGACCTCCAGCCTAGTCCATCTATGACCTGCTCGTTAGCTAAAACGGTCTTGTCAACGGGGTCCCAATTCACCATTGCAGCTTTTTTATAAACCAACCCTTTTTCAAACAACCGAAGAAAAAACCATTGCTCCCAGCGGTAGTACGTTGGATCGCTAGTCGAAAACTCTCGACTCCAATCAAACGCAAAACCTAGTTTTCGAAGTTGACCTCGCATATAAGCGATATTCTGCTTCGTCCAATCAGCTGGCGCTATTTTTCGTTTAATTGCCGCATTTTCTGCTGGGAGTCCAAAGGCATCCCATCCCATGGGTTGCATAACATTTTTTCCCTGAAGTCGCTGAAAACGTCCTATCACATCCCCCAAAGTATAATTTCGGACATGTCCCATATGGAGCTGACCGCTGGGGTATGGGAACATTGATAGGCAGTAAAATTTCTCTTGCTCGGAGTTTTCAGAGACCTCGAAACTTTTATTTTCTTCCCAGAATCTCTGAGCAGATTCTTCCACTTTTTTATGATCGTATTTTGCAAGGGACATTAAATGAACCTAAAAGATTTAGCTGATTTATTCTATCGTATGAGTGAGATTTTCACATGCCAGAGGCCGTTTTAATTTTTTGAGTACGATAGGCACCAAAAACTAAAATAGCAACGGCAATAAATAAAATAGGCCAGCTTCCAAAGCGCTGAAAAGGAGTATTGCCTGACCTCATTTCTAAATCGTAACGTAGAACCCCCCTCGAAAACTGAGGCAATGAAGCAAGGACTTGACCTCGAGTGCTTATGACTGCGGTAATCCCATTGTTAGTAGTTCTCACTAACATGCGCTCATTTTCCAATGCTCTCATGCGTGCCAACTGGAGGTGTTGCCATGGGCCTATCGAGGAACCGAACCACGTATCATTGCTTACCGTCAAGATAAAAGCGGGGTCTATATCCGCGATTCGGACTAGCTCAGGATATGCAATCTCGTAGCAAATGGAGCTTGAAAATTCAGTCCCATTGATGGCCAAGGGTGATTGAACCGATGGGCCAGGAATATTCCTAGACATCGGCAGATCGAAAAAAGATATGATTCCACGAAGATGCTTTTCCATGGGAACAAATTCCCCGAAAGGCACAAGCTGTCTTTTAATATAAGTCCCCTCAGCCCTCCCTATTCCAAGCAAAGTATTCTGAAAATAGCGATCTTCTGTCAAAGAGGGAATACCGAGAACTAAACCGGTACCCTTGTCATCAAGACTCTTACCGTAGACCGACAATTCGGATGCAATACTTTCTTTAAAAAAAGTTAGGGATGCCTCCGGCCACACGATCAGATCTCGACCGAGCTCACTTTTACTCAGATCAATATAGTCCGCAAATATTTGGGCGCGATTTTCAGGACGCCATTTAGTGTTTTGATCCACATTTCCCTGAAGCAGAGAAACCGAAAGATTTCCGGTGATATTTGTAAAGCTCCATCGATCAAGGAAAGGCGATAGAAGCAAGAGGGAAATTGCAAAATAGAAATGCCAATCTATTCTCTTGTTTAATAGTTTCAACAAGTTCAGAGAAATATAGAGACAAACAAAAGATACTCCAAACACACCTAAAAATGGCGAGAAATTTTCTAGCCAGCTTCCCATGGCTCCATAACCCAAATAAAGCCAAGGAAACCCTGTTAGAAACCAACTTCGAATCCATTCTGATATGACCCATACGGAAATAAAAGAGAGCATGGCCAAGTTGTCTGAGCCCCGATAAAACCTCGCATAAATAAAACTACCCGGCAAGATTATCAAGGAATATAAAACAACGAACAAAAGCACCAGACCACCTGACAAAAAAATTGAAGCGTGGCCATAATCATTGATTGAAAAAAAAATCCAATGTACTCCGAAGAGAAAAGTGCCTAGAGTGAAGGAGTAGAAAATGGAAATAGCAGCTGACACACTTCCATCTCGGGTTAATAGATACAGTACAGCCGGGGATACAAAAGATACCATCCAGAAATCAAAAGGAGATAAGCTAAGAGAAAAGGCTGATCCAGCAACAAAACCTAGAAAGACTTTTCTTTTCATGTAGAAGATAGTCTTTCTCATTCCAATTTATTCAGGAACTCGAAAAACCTTAAAGAGATGAACTCGTCGACCGTCAGCATTAAGAACTTTGAAACAAAATTTATCAATCTGCACCTCCTCTCCTCTGCTAGGTAAGTGCCCAAACGCATGAGTAACTACACCGCCGACTGTTTCAAATTCTTCGGTACTCAAGTTAGTATCAAAATATTCGTTGAAATCCTCGATATCGGTCAACGCTCGGACCGAATAAGTCCCATCATTGTGTTCGTTTATCGAACCTTTTTCCTCAAAATCATACTCGTCCTCAATGTCACCCACAATTTGTTCAAGGACATCCTCAATGGTTACAATGCCACTAACGCCACCATATTCATCATATACAACCGCTAAATGATTTCTTGCCGCTCTAAATTCTTGCAACAAAACATCTAGTCTTTTGCTCTCAGGAATCGATGCATGAGACCGAAGACTACTCTTCAATTGAAAAGAATTCTCTTTGTCATTCAAAGCCAAAGGAAGCAAATCCTTGGCAAGTAAAATCCCTAGGATCTCATCCTCTCCTTCCCCAATGACAGGAAATCTGGAGTGTCCACTGCCAATAACCACTGGAAGGAACTCTGAAGGCTTTTGTTCCGCCTTAATAAAAACTACCTGAGACCGCGGAATCATTATTTCTCTGACTTGTTTGTCAGCTACCGTTAAGGCGCCTTCAATAATTTTCAAGGCGTCTGCATCAATGAGTTCACGTTCCTGAGATGCGCGAAGCAGATCAATTAACTCTGACCTGGAACTTGGCTCACTTCCAAGAGCTTGAGATAACCTTTCTAACCAACTTTTTGAAGTTATCTGATCAGTCATAGGGACTTTCTATCCCAAGGCTCGAAGCAAATTTTTTCTCGAGTTTTTCCATCTCAATCCGATCTTCTTCTTTTTGATGATCAAAACCCAGCAGGTGCAATGTTGCGTGGACCAGCATCTGTTTGTAGCGATCTGAATACCTCATCTCATAGTCCTTAGCCTCATCTTCGACTACTCCGTTACAGATCACAATATCTCCCAGTAGCGGAACTTCTTCAAGCGGTATTTGCGAGGAAAACGCGAGCACGTTAGTAGCAACATTTTTTTTTCTAAACTTTTTATTCAGTTCTTGCATCTCTCTCTTATCTACAACGTGGAGAGATATTTCTGCACGTTCGTCTCTGAAATGCTCGACTACAGAAACGAGCGTTTTCAAAATTGCCTCGTCGTCTGGTTCTCCCTCCATTCGCTCAACATTTCTCGAGATATCAACTGCAAAGTTATTTTTTTCTATCGACATCTTTCTGGTCTGCGCTCGTATAGGCCTCAACGATCCTCTGGACCAAAGGATGCCTAACTACATCTTTCGAGTTAAAATGGGTAAAAGAAATTCCTTTCACTTTAGAGAGCACTGACACCGCGTGCTTCAAACCAGAGAGTGTCTTATGAGGCAGGTCTATCTGGGTTATGTCTCCAGTTACTACAACTGTCGATCCAAAACCAATCCTCGTTAGAAACATCTTCATCTGCTCAGCGGTTGTATTTTGACTCTCATCCAAGATGATAAAGGAGTCGTTGAGAGTTCTACCTCTCATATAAGCTAGCGGCGCAACTTCAATCACGTTTTTTTCTATTAGTCTTTCTACTAAATCAAATCCGAGAAGCTCGTATAATGCATCGTAGAGGGGTCTCAAGTAGGGATCAATTTTCTGGCTAAGATCTCCGGGCAAAAACCCGAGTTTTTCTCCAGCCTCAACAGCCGGCCTTACTAAAAGTATGCGTCTGACGTTCTCGTTCTCTAAAGCCTCAACTGCGCATGCCACAGCTAAGAAGGTTTTCCCTGTGCCGGCTGGTCCTATTCCGAAAGATATGTCTTGATCTCGAATGGCCTGCACATATGCTTTCTGGTTTCTACCCCGAGCTTTAATACTCTTTTTTCTTGTTTCTACAATCGAAATATCCTCAGGCGCTGACTGAAGAAGGTCCTCTATTCCAGATTCTTGCAGGAACAAATGAACCATCTCAGCAGTAATTGCAGTTCCATCTCGCACTTCCCGATAAAGTTGAGACAAAAGCTTCCCTGCAGCGTTCGCGAGAGTTTCCTCGCCAGATATATGAAACTGGTTCCCACGATTTCGTATGGTGATCCCAAGACGATTTTCAATTTGCTTTAGATGAGCATCGAAAGGACCACAGAGTGTTGCTAACTGGATGCTGTCGTCCGGTTCTAAGACAACCTGATGGGAAAAGATACTTTGCAAAGCTATAAATTTAAAACCAAAGGAGAGCCAGCATATACCGAGAGCATAAGCAAATAAAGGCTAATCAAAAGCCCCTCCCCGCAACGAATTTGGAAGAGCCTCGACAACCTCAATGTCTAATATTTCTCCTATAATATCGGAATTAGGACTCCTGAAGTTTACAACTCTGTTATTTTCAGTACGTCCTTGAAACTCGCCGGGATCTTTCTTCGACGGCCCAGTGACTAAAACGCGATGTTTTCTTCCCACCATGCTCTCGCTAATCTCCTTCGTATTCTCCCGAATCAATTCTTGAAGTGCAGCAAGCCGCCTTTTTTTGACACTTTGAGGAGTAGAGTCTTCTAGTTCTGCAGCCGGGGTACCAGGTCTGGCACTGAAAATAAAGCTGAAAGAATTGTCAAATTTTACTTCTTCAACCAATTTCATAGTTGCTAAAAAGTCTTCATCTGTTTCACCAGGGAACCCGATTATAAAATCACTGGATATGCTTATATTGGGGCGGATCCTTCGCAGCTTGCGGATCCGGGATTTATATTCTAAAGCTGTGTAGCCGCGTCTCATCTTCGAAAGGATTCTGTCTGAGCCACTTTGGACAGGCAGATGGAGATGACTGACTAATTTTGAGGTTTCGCCATACATATCGATCAAATCATCGCTAAACTCATTAGGGTGTGAAGTTGTAAATCTTATTCTTTCAACACCATCGATCTCAGCAATCAAACTTATCAAAACAGAGAGCACCGCTATTCCTTTTTCTGAAGGCAACATCCCTCTGTACGCATTTACGTTCTGCCCCAGAAGGTTTACTTCCCTTACGCCCTTTTTCGATAGGGTTTTAATTTCTTTAAGCACGTCTATAACAGGCCTGCTTATCTCTTCCCCTCTCGTATAAGGCACCACGCAAAAGCTGCAATACTTATTGCAGCCTTCCATTATCGAAACAAATGCTGTCGGACCATCTGCTCGGGGCTGCGGTAAGCGATCAAACTTCTCTATTTCCGGAAAACTTACGTCAACTTGCGGCTGTCCGCTAATTTCTGCATCTTTTATTAAATTTGGGAGGCGATGCAACGTCTGTGGTCCAAAGATAACGTCTACATAAGGAGCTCTCTTCGAGATTTGAGATCCTTCTTGACTTGCCACGCAACCACCGACACCGATCTTAACTCCAGGACGTAGCGATTTGAGTTTGCTCCACCTTCCTAACTGATGAAACACTTTTTCCTGAGCTTTCTCACGAATCGAACATGTGTTCAGCAATAGGAGATCCGCCTCAGATTCGATTTCTGTTTGTTCGAACCCCTGACTCTCCTTCAACATGTCGGCCATTCTGGAAGAATCATATTCATTCATCTGACAACCATGGGTCTTGATGAAAACCTTAGCCACAC
>JAYYDI010000071.1:0-5736 GCA_036161055.1 Pseudomonadota bacterium | reverse complement strand
AATTTTTTTATCAGGGCCCACTCCGGCGAAAACGTTGCTCTAAGACTTCTCCATTATCCTCCTGTTGCAGAAAAAGAGATTTCAAAAGGTCAATTAGGAGCAGGTGAGCATAGTGATTATGGTATGTTTACTCTCTTATTTCAGGACGGGGTAGAGGGGCTAGAAATTAAGGATAGGGAGGAGACTTGGATTCCGATCGAATCGTCTGGATCGAGCACTATTGTCAACTCAGGCGATCTCCTCGAGCGATGGACCAATGGGATATATCCATCTACCTTGCACAGAGTCAAGCCGGTCAGTGGTAAAAAAGATCGATATTCAATAGCTCTTTTTTTGGATCCAGACACCGAAACATTAGTTGAAGTCATTGACAGTTGTACTAACGAGCAGCGCCCGAAGCGGTTCGCTCCTATCCGCGCAGGTGATTACATTCAAAAACGATTAAGGGCCTCCCACAAAAAAACTTTGTCAAAAACATAAAGTTGTAGTAACGATCTTGGCTAGATTAGCACTTAAGCCCAACAACAAAACAAGTGAACACTCAGAATATTTAGTAGATTAACTGACTATTACTCTATATGTGCAGGAAACTTTTAGAGAAGAGTCCACACTTGACTTTTGTGGGTTTTTAAGCTCTTTCCCTAATGATAGGAATCAAAGTAAACTTTTGAGAGCGCCGTTGCTAGTTTAGAAGTTTGGTAGACAAATATTAACTTCGTGACGCAATGAAGCGATGACAACAAACAAATTCAATAAACTAATTATTTGAAAGGTAGCCGTATGAGTCATTTAAGATTTTTTTTGTTCTTGCTTTTCTTGGCCAGCTCGATAGCGTCACTTAACTTAAAAGCCGATACTATAAAGGTTGGAGTGCTTCATTCTCTGTCTGGCACGATGGCGATCTCTGAAACGACCCTGAAAGACACGGTTTTAATGTTGATTGATAAGCAGAATAAAGCGGGAGGATTGCTAGGAAAAAAAATCGAAGCGGTTGTGGTTGACCCAGCATCTAATTGGCCTTTATTCGCTGAAAAAGCAAGAGAGCTTATTTCAAAGGAACAAGTTGATGTCATTTTCGGTTGCTGGACCTCTGTATCACGAAAATCTGTGCTTCCCGTAATCGAGGAATTAAATGGCTTGTTGTTTTATCCAGTTCAATATGAAGGAGAAGAGTCATCAAAAAATGTTTTTTATACGGGTGCCGCGCCAAATCAGCAGGCAATTCCGGCTGTTAATTATTTGAGAGAAGAACTTGGAGTAAATCGATGGTTCTTGGCGGGAACCGATTACGTGTATCCGCGCACCACGAATAAAATACTCGAGGCTTACCTTAAGGAAATCGGTGTCGATGAATCAGACATAAAGATTAATTACACTCCTTTCGGTCACAACGACTGGCAAGGAATCGTCTCAGAGATAAAAAAATTCGGGAGCATGGGGATAAAAACTGCTGTGGTGAGCACCATAAATGGAGATGCCAATGTGCCTTTTTATAAGGAATTAGCTAATCAAGCGGTAAGCTCTGAGGATATCCCTGTTATCGCCTTTTCTGTCGGTGAGGAGGAGCTCTCAGGAATAGATACTGCTCCCTTGGTTGGGCATTTAGCGGCTTGGAACTATTTTCAAAGTATTGAAACTGAAAAAAACACTGAGTTTATCAACGCTTGGAGAGACTTCACTAGGAATCCTGAAGGAGTCACAAACGATCCGATGGAGGCGACTCTTATCGGCTTCAACATGTGGGTAAAAGCGGTACAAAAAGTGGGGACAACCGATGTGGAAAAAGTAGAAGAGGCTATGCTTGGGATTGCTTTTGAAAATCTTACTGGTGGAGTTGCGATAATGAACAAGAATCATCACCTCTCTAAACCCGTTTTTATCGGGGAAATCCAGGATGACGGGCAGATTGAGGTCGTATGGGAAACAGAGAACCTCGTTCCCGGAGATGCTTGGTCAGACTTTCTTCCTAATTCTAGGGACCTAATTGCAGATTGGACAAAGCCATTGCGATGCGGAAATTACAATGTTGTAACAAAACAGTGCGCGGGGCAGTAGACACGCAAAGCTAATTTAATTAAAAAACTGTGAAACGCTCTGACAAACACAATAGATTTCGGGAATGTATTACTGCGTTTGCCCGCCCTAAAACAAACAGGTTTTTCCTTCCTTCGGTTTTCCTGTTTTTTTTTAATTTGCTCGCTTTTCCGGCTTTTTCAGCCCCTCAAGATATCAAGAATGATCAAAATATTTTGCGGGAGGAGATCAAAGCGCTTTCCACGGCAAAATTAAGATCAATAGAACCGATTCTCGAGCAGCTGGAAAAGCGTGGGGCAATTTATCTGCCTCTCTTTCAGGCACTCTTAAACGGGCAACTCTATTTCAAAAAGAGCAACCAAGACATTGTAAAGCTAGGTAAAGATCAGAAAGGCAAGCGTGTCGAGGAGGACCTGTTCTCCAATGCGAAACGACCGATTGAGTCTATCTCCGAATACAAGAAAATAAGGACCAATAATCGACTTCGCGTAAAATTAAGAGAAATTATCTCCAGATTAGAATTGGAGAGCCAAGACTTTGAGACGCGAAAGTCAGCGATTTTCAATATGATTGGAAAATTCCAAAAAGAAGATATTGATTTTTTACAGAAACTAAAAAAACAGGAAGAAAACCAATCTATCTTAGAGTTAATCGAGTTCGCTATTGCGCTTAACGACGTCAAACACAGCCCCATCTTAGATACTCGGATTGAAGCACTGGAGCAAATCTCGGGCAATTTAGACCCCAGAGTGAAAAATACGTTGAATTCAATTTTGAAAAGCGATCTCCTTTTGACGAATCCGTCCGATAGTCAAATCCTCCGCCCACTCGTGGAAACGGAGCTCGGTCGAATTGCAAAGAAAGAACGTTTCTACTCGGTATTAGAAAAGTTCTCATTTGGATTAAGCCTCGGATCTATTCTTCTTTTGGCAGCACTCGGACTCGCTATTACTTTTGGCGTGATGGGGGTCATAAATATGGCTCACGGAGAGTTAATTATGTTAGGGGCCTATACTTCTTTTGTTGTCCAAAGTTTGATGCCTCAACAAGTTGGTTTGGCTCTGATCATATCGATCCCAATAGCTTTTTTTGTTGCGGGTAGCTTTGGAGCACTTATTCAATATTTTGTTATCAGGCATCTCCGCGGTCGTCCTCTGGAGACTCTGCTTGCAACTTTTGGCGTAAGCCTTGTTTTGCAGCAGCTTGCGCGGACAATTTTTTCTCCTCTCAATCGCCAAGTGTTGTCCCCAGATTGGATGACAGGATCTTTGGTCATTAATCCGATTTTTTCGTTAACATACAATCGGCTTTACATTTTTTTCTTTGCGCTTTTTATTTTCACGATTTTGCAAATAACCATAAAAAAGACTTCTCTGGGGCTTAAAGTCCGCGCTGTGTCACAGAATCGAGAGATGGCTAGAGCATTAGGTATACAAACAAACCGTATTGATGCTTTAACCTTCGCTCTGGGTTCGGGGATCGCGGGTCTTTCGGGGGTAGCGCTAAGTCAACTGGTAAATGTTGGCCCTAACCTTGGGCAAGCTTATCTCGTAGACTCATTTTTAGTTGTAGTTTTCGGCGGTGTAGGAAACCTTATAGGCACTCTTGTAGGAAGTTTCTCCTTGGGGATATTGAACAAATTTCTTGAACCCGAACTCGGAGCTGTCTTGTCCAAAGTTGCGATTTTGATTTTCTTAATTTTATTTATACAGAGGCGGCCGGAGGGCCTATTCCCCCAAAAAGCTAGGACTCTAAGTTAATTGTGACAAGTATTATCTATCAAGAAGACAGCGATTTAAGAAAAAGCCTCCGGACCACAATTTTCCTCCTCCTTGGGATCGTCGCTTATGCCCTAATTTGTAATTTGCTTCTAAGCCCCAACTCGTTTTTTTACGTTTCTGTCTACTCCATCACATTGCTTGGGAAGTACCTATGTTATGCCCTCCTCGCCCTCTCTGTAGATCTCCTTTGGGGTTATTGCGGAATCTTGAGCTTAGGACAGGGAATTTTTTTTGGGCTTGGGGGCTATGCAATGGGCATGTATCTCATGCGCCAAGTTGGCGAGCGAGGCGTCTATGGCGATCCCATCCTACCCGACTTTATGGTCTTTTTAGATTGGAAAGAGCTACCTTGGTTTTGGTTGGGGTTCGATGAGTTTTGGTTCGCGTGCCTGATGATCCTTTTGGTACCGGGACTCCTGTCTTTCGTTTTTGGTTGGCTAGCCTTCAGATCAAGGGTCGCCGGTGTTTATTTCTCAATTATTACCCAAGCTCTAACTTACGCTTTTATGCTTGCTTTTTTTCGAAATGAAATGGGTTTCGGCGGAAATAATGGCCTGACAGATTTCAAAGAAATTTTAGGATTTAGCCTTCGATCAGACGAGACTAAGATAACTTTGTTTGCGCTCTCTGCAATATTTCTTGCCTTGGGCTACGCTGGGAGCCTAGTTTTAGTCAAATCAAGATTTGGAAAGGTTGTCCTAGCAATCCGTGACTCAGAGGAACGAGTACGCTCCTTGGGTTTTAACACCGACAAATACAAAATTTTCTTGTTCGTTTACTCTGCAATTTTGGCGGCAATGGCGGGTGCGTTATACGTCCCTCAAGTAGGAATTATAAATCCAAGCGAATTTTCTCCGTTGAACTCGATAGAGATAGTGGTTTGGGTCCTAATCGGAGGGAAAGGGACATTGTACGGCGCTATTATTGGAGCTTTTTTTGTGAATTACGCTAAAACAAAGTTTACGGGAGTGTTCCCAGATCAATGGCTATTCTTCTTGGGTTCCATCTTCATTTTGGCTACAGTCTTTTTACCAAATGGAATAGTTGGTTTGGTAAAGTATTTAGGTCAGAAAGCCAATTTTTTGAGTGAGTCACGTTGAGGTAGAGGAAGGGTGAATATAGAGACACATAAGTCGACGAAATTTTGAAGGGGACCGCGGAAAAATTTCCTGAGCTCAATTCAGAAAGAAATAAGTTATTACTTGTCAGGAATCTCTCTGTATTCTTTGATGGCTTCGTTGCTCTGAATCAGCTCGATTTCTCAATAGATGCTTGCGAACTCAAGTGTTTGATTGGCCCAAATGGCGCGGGGAAAACTACACTGCTAGATGTCCTAACAGGAAGGGTCAAACCGAACCAGGGCTCTGCGATGTTCCGTCAACAAATCAACTTGCCTGATAAAACCGAGAGTGAAATAAGCCAGCTTGGCATTAGCAGGAAATTCCAAAAACCCTCAGTGTTCGAAGAGCAGTCGGTTTTTGCAAATCTCGAACTAGCTATAAGTTCGAAAAAAAATATTTTCGGTCGTATCTTTACCAAACTGTCGTCCCTAGATTTTGACAGGATACTAGTAATGGGTGAAACCATTAGTCTGAGTTCCAAATTAGGAAAACCGGCCGGGACATTATCCCACGGAGAAAAACAGTGGTTAGAAATGGGTATGCTTTTAATTTCGGATCCGAAATTAATGTTGCTTGATGAGCCTGTTGCGGGAATGAATGCATCGGAAATAGATCGTACTGCTGAGTTGCTGCTTTCGCTTTCGGTAAGCAGGGCCATTCTTGTTGTCGAACATGATATGGAATTTGTTAGAAAGATAGCTGATCGAATTACAGTTATGGACCAAGGGTCCGTGATAGCCGAGGGCGATATGGCTCAGATCCAAAGTGACAGAAAAGTGAGAGAGGTATATTTAGGAGAG
>JAYYDI010000070.1:0-2998 GCA_036161055.1 Pseudomonadota bacterium | reverse complement strand
TGAACTTTTTACCGAAGCCGATAATGGTGGAGGATATAAAAGATCAGTTTGGTTCCTCTCCGAATGCGTTAATAGTTAAAAACTGGTATCGGGAGGCTCGTCGAAAGCGAAGGATCTCGCTTGTTTTTCAGAAGGTGAATGTACAAAAAGACGATTTGTTGATGGTAAATGACGGAAGGGGTTCTCGGAAGTGGGCATTGGTTGAGCGCGAAGCGGGTGTTAAGGATATAGTTGCTTTTTTTCAGAGCCTCTACAATATTTATGGGAAAGAAATTTTTATTTGGCCTAGCGGAGCCGGGTTAACTGTTTTAAGAGATTTGGAAAAAAATAATTTCAGCGAACTTCTCGAGCTTAAGCAGGGTGGACGCTGTCAATTTATGACCGCCGTGTTCCCGCTAAAATCTCAAAAAAAAAATGTTTTTTCCCAACCTATGGAAGAGCGCAGAAACAAAATGCGTAATTTATCTCACTTAGAAGAGCTCGAATCTCAAAGTATTCATATTATGAGAGAGGTAGTTGCTCAGAGTGAAAACCCAGTAATGCTCTATTCGATAGGTAAGGACTCTTCTGTAATGCTCAGATTAGCTGAGAAGGCTTTTTATCCGAGCCCGTTGCCATTTCCGCTTTTGCACGTCGACACGAGATGGAAGTTTCAGGCAATGTACGAGTTTAGAGAAAAGATCTCTAAGAAACCAGGGGTAGAAATGCTTGTATATATCAATCCAGATGGAAGAGAGAAAAATATTAACCCTTTTGACCACGGAAGTGCCATGCATACCGACATTATGAAAACGCAAGCTCTAAAGAAGGCGTTGGACTTATACGGTTTCGATGCAGCGTTTGGAGGAGCAAGGCGAGATGAAGAGACGAGCCGAGCTAAGGAAAGGATAATCTCGGTCCGAAACAGATTCCATCAATGGGATCCAAAAAATCAAAGGCCAGAGTTATGGGATATATATAATGGTCTTAAACAGCAAGGGGAAAGTTTGAGAGTTTTCCCTTTATCTAATTGGACTGAACTAGATATTTGGCAATATATCCTTCTAGAGAAGATCCCAATTGTTCCGTTATATTTTGCTGAAGACAGACCAATCGTGGAGCGCGATGGGATGATAATGTTGGTAGATGATGATCGACTGAAAATTTTCCCTGAAGAGAAAATAAAAATGCGGAAAATACGATTTCGAACTCTGGGTTGTTATCCGCTCACTGGTGGTCTTGATTCAGAAGCAGATGATTTAGAGAAAATAATACTGGAATTATTAGAGTCAAAAAAAAGTGAAAGAGAAGGTCGGAGCATAGATTTTGATGCTTCGGCCTCCATGGAAAAGAAAAAACAAGAAGGCTATTTTTGAGGATGGATAAATTTTAAGAATCATAGCTGAGCTTTATCTGGATCCTATTAAATAAATTACTTGCGACAGTGATTTGAGGTTCCACTTTTGCGTTTACAGGAAAAGCATTCATGAAAAGGCCAAAAAAAAAGATAACAGAGTACGTTGATCAGCAATCTTCGCTCGATCTGCTTAAGTTCATAACTTGCGGTTCTGTCGATGACGGGAAAAGCACTTTGATTGGCCGGCTTCTATATGAAGCTCAGCTTATTTTCGAAGATCAGATTGCGGTGCTTAAAAATGATTCTAAGCGGTACGGTACGCGGGCCGGTGAAATCGATTTTGCTCTTTTGGTTGATGGCCTGTCGGCAGAGAGAGAACAGGGCATAACGATAGACGTCGCTTATCGTTTTTTTTCTACGGAGCGAAGAAAGTTCATCGTTGCAGACACACCGGGGCATGAACAATATACCAGAAATATGGTAACTGGGGCATCGACCGCTGATGCTGCTGTTATATTAATTGATGCGAGAACTGGGGTATCCACTCAGACTAGGCGACACGCATTCATCTGCTCGTTGCTTGGGATTAAAAATATAGTTTTAGCAGTAAATAAAATGGATCTCGTAAATTATGATCGAGACACATTCTCGAAAATTACAAATGATTTTAGCTCCTACCAATTAAATTTAGACTTTCAGTCGGTTTCTTGCATCCCGCTTTCTGCCTTGCACGGTGATAACGTGGTGGGACGCTCTCCGCAGACACCTTGGTATTCTGGGCCTACTTTGATAGGTTGCCTTGAGAGCCTAGAAAAAAGTGAGGAATTAAAAGAGAGCTTCTGTATGCCTGTTCAGTGGGTAAACCGTCCGAACTCGGAATTCAGGGGATATGCGGGAAAGGTTGTTTCGGGCTCAATTGATCTCGGAGCGAGAGTAAAATGCTTGCCTTCCGGAGAGGAAGCAAAAATCGATTCGATGTTTTTGCATAAAAAAAGTTTTACTAAAGCAAAAAAAAACCAGTCCCTAACGGTAACACTTGATAGGCAAATAGACTGCTCCCGAGGAAGCGTGATCGTTGATATAGATAACCCAATTGAGTTAGCTGACACGTTCGAAGTGGAGCTAGTCTGGATGGACCAAGATCAAGGGCATCAGGGTAGGTCTTATCTTTTAAAATCCAGCTCCACAACTGTTGGAGCGTCGATAAGCGAGATAAAGTTCGAGTACAACGTTAATACTATGGAGCATCTCTCATCAAAGTACCTCACTATGAATACCATTGCTTCCGTGACCCTTACGACTGATAGGCCCATACCCTTTCAACCCTATAAACTGAATCCCCACCTAGGGTCATTTGTGCTGATAGATAGATATACAAACTCTACCGCAGCGGCGGGAATGATTAAATTTGCCTTAAGGCGATCTAAGAATATCTATCCCCAGGATTTGAATATCACTCGTGTCGCAAGAGAGGCCCTTAATGGCCATCGAGCGCGGGTGCTTTGGTTCACGGGTTTGTCTGGTTCTGGAAAGTCGTCAATTGCGAACTTGGTGGAGCAAAAACTACATAAAAAAGGTATTAGGACTTATGTTTTAGATGGGGACAACGTTAGGCATGGCTTAAATAAAGATTTGGGCTTTGTTCAAAGCGATCGAGTTGAA
>JAYYDI010000069.1:0-10079 GCA_036161055.1 Pseudomonadota bacterium | reverse complement strand
CGTCGGGGACGACTTTAAGTTTGGAAATGATAGACGCGGTGATTTTGCAAGCCTTAAGGAGGTGGGCTCGAAAAATAATTTTCCTGTTCACAATATGTATACGTTGGATTTTCAAGCAGAGAGAGTGTCAAGCACTCGAATTAGAGAGAGTTTAGCAATCGGGGAATTTCAGTTAGCTGAAAAATTACTGGGACATCCATTCTCGATAAGTGGCAAGATAATATACGGCAGACAATTAGGACGAACTATTGGCATTCCGACTGCGAACATCCAGTTACACAGGTATGTAGCGCCTATATCGGGGGTGTTTGCGTGCAAGGTATTTATAAATGCAGAGCTTTTCTTTGGGGTAGCGAATGTGGGCGTTCGGCCTACGGTGGACGATGCTAATATGACTCCGATCCTCGAAGTTCATTTATTAGATTTTAACCGTATGATTTATGGTGAGTCCGCTAAGGTAGTTTTTCTTGAGAAGCTCAGGGACGAGCAAAAGCACGAAAATCTATCCGCCCTTAAATCGGCGATAAATCAGGATATTCGCAATGCGAAAAAGTTTTTCGAATCAATTAAAGCCCACTGAAGAATGAAAAATTTTTTACTTATCAGTGTTGGGATAGCGGTGTTGGATCAGCTCACGAAACAAATGATCGTTAGAAACCTAGACCTTTGCGAATTCGGGTTTTGCGATAGCATTGAGTTATTACCCTTCTTGAAATTAATTTTGGTCTACAATGATGGGGCTGCCTTCAGCATACTAAGTGATGCTGGTGGATGGCAAAGATGGTTTTTGTCACTAGTGTCTTTCTCTGTGAGCGGCTTTATTTTTTTTTGGATATTCAGATTGAAACCCTCGGAGCGTCTGCTCGGTTTTGCCTTAGCTATAATATTAGGGGGTGCCATTGGAAATCTTATCGACAGGGTTCTGCTCGGACATGTTGTTGATTTCATTTTGTTATATCATTCGGACTTTTTTTTCCCGACATTCAACGTAGCCGATACTGCTATATCTGTTGGGGCAATTTTACTGATCATTGAGATGTTTATTAAAAAGAAGGGACGTGATGAGCATGGGAACAACACCTAAATTAATCCCCGTTGGCCCAGGCACAAGGATCACCCTCAAGTTTGCGCTTTATCTCAAGGACGGAGAACTAATAGATTCGACCGACAATAGAGCAGCCTCTTGCGCCATTGGTGATGAGAGCCTTTTACCCGGGTTCGAACGAGCGATGTTCGGGATGCGCGCAGGTCAAAAGGAAGTTTTTGATATAAGTCCAGAAGACGGGTTTGGTGTCTCAAACCCCGACAACATTCATGTCATGCAAGCTGGAATTTTTAAGGATGTTGAGAAAGAAGAGGGGGTGGTCGTCTCGTTCGCTGACCCTCACGGGCTAGAGCGGCCTGGGGTTATAAGCCGGGTGCTAGGTGATACTCTCGAGATTGATTTTAACCACCCACTCGCGGGGAAAGACCTTATTTTTGAGGTCGAAATTTTAGCTGTAGAGAGAGTGTCTAACGAAATCATAAGAGCATAAAATCTAACTTTAAGTGCTGTCTAACTGAGAGTTTAGCCAAAGACCCCAAGCGTCAAAGTTCTTATCCAATTCCTGCCTCTTCTGCCGCTCTTGTTAACTGTTTTTTTGAAATTTCCGTCTTCGTCGATAGACCCATGCTCTGGATAGTTAGCCACCAGAACCTTGAGCGTTTTTGCCGCAAGATCTTCCATGTCCATCAACTTATAAGCCTCAACCATAATTGCGAGGCCGTCTGGAACAGCGACTGATCCCTGAAAATTTTCTAGAACATATCTACCTCGATTGACTGCAGCTATATAGGCACCCCTTTCTATGTAGTATTCTGCAACACGAATCTCAGATTGAGCGAGTAGATTTCTTAGGTATTTCATTTTTGATTGTGCGTCTGGCGCATACTCGCTGTCTGGGAAGAGTCTGATAAGTTCAGAAAAGTCATTGAAGGATTGTCTTGCCGCTCCTGGATCTCTGGTTGATGGATCCATCGGTATTATGTTCGCTAAGAAATTTTTATCTTGCTCAAAAGAGACCATTCCTTTCAGATAATAAGCATAATCTACGCTTGGATGCGAAGGGTGAAGTCTTATAAATCTGTCTGCTGCGGATTTTGCGGCTTCCGGTTGAGAGCTTTTAAAGTAGGCATAGATGATTTCCAATTGTGCCTGTTCTGCATATCTTCCAAACGGAAAGCGTGATTCAAGCATTTGCAGTTTTTGAATCGCTCCCGCGTAGTTAGAGGCTCTCAAACTCTCTTGAGCAGACTCATAATAGAACAACTCCGTCGCATCTGGGTCTTCACTAATCTCGTCTTTACTACAACCAAAAACAAGAATGAGTGAAAGCAACGCTATTAGGAATGATCTTAGCATCGAAAAACTGTCCACTCGGTTGAATTTTTGTAGATTAAAACATAGCCTTCAAACAAACCCAACATGATTCCCAATAGTGCATCGATTAATAGAGCATGAATTAGATATATCGGAAGAATGTATTCCGTCTCGACTCGATCAAGCCGTCGCGGAGTTGCTGCCTCAATATTCCAGAGCGCTTATTCAGCAATGGATAAAGCAGGGAGTGCTCCTGGTAAATAAGAAATCAGCGAAAGCGAGTCTTAAGCTTTTAGGAGGGGAAAAGATATTTATTAAAGCGGCGATAGAAGATGTCACCTCAGCCCGACCTGAGAGTATTCCAATTGATATCGTTTATGAAGATGAGTATCTCATCGTCGTTAACAAGCCCGCAGGATTAGTTGTCCATCCTGGAGCGGGAAATGCATCAGGAACCTTAATGAATGCTCTGTTAAATTATGACCAGAATCTAAAAGCCGTTCCTCGAGCGGGAATCATTCATCGTTTGGATAAGAATACTTCTGGTCTTTTGATTGTTGCGCGAGATATTGAGTCCCAATTTAAGTTAGTTAAGGACCTTGAGTCGCGCATTATAAAGCGAATCTACGCGGTATTAGTCTACGGTGTGCCACCGTATAGGGCTGGGAAAATCGATCTTGCTTTAGGCCGTCACCCCAGGGAAAGGAAAAAGATGGCGGTTAAGGTCGATGGGAAGTCAGCGAGAACCCATTATAATCTGACAGAAAAGTTTAAACGGCACTCCTTAATAGAGTGTGAGCTCGACACGGGGCGAACTCATCAGATAAGAGTTCATATGCAAGCGCTAGGGACCCCGATCATAGGTGATATCGAATACGGAGGCCAGTTTAGAAGATCTAAATCAGACGGGAGAGAGCTTGAAGCTATGCTTAAGGCTTTTCCTCGACAGGCCCTGCATGCCAGAAAACTATCTTTGAATCACCCAAAAAATGGACAAAATCTCTCTTTCTCCGCGCCAATCCCTAAGGACTTCGGAAGCTTGCTGGAGGCGATGCGTGAGGCTGATTGAACCAGATTGGGAAATTTCCGGTAATGTTAGAGCTTTTTTTACCTGTCGAGAGAATGGTTTTAGTGAAGCACCCTTTGATTCTCTTAATTTATCCAATCAAGTTGGTGATTACGACGAGACAGTTGAGAAAAATCGTGAGCTTTTGAACTTTTCTTCGGAACCACATTACCTTACACAAGTTCATGGAACAAATTGTGTCCCCGCTTATCAGGCCTCAAAAAAGGTAGAGGCCGACGCGTCTTTTACTGCAAAACGTAAAGAGGTTTTGACGGTTCTAGTTGCTGACTGCGTTCCCGTTTTATTTTCGAGTAAGGATGGAACCCGGGTAGGGGCTGCTCATGCGGGTTGGCGAGGCTTGGCAAATGGAATCTTGCGTCGAACCGTTCAATCTATTGGTTTGTTGCCTCTTTGTGCTTGGATCGGTCCCTGCATTGGTCCATGCCACTATTCTGTCAAACGAGACGTATTTGATCAGTTTCCAAATGACGTAGGGTTTAAAGAAATTTCAAAGAATCAGTGGGAAATGGACCTTGCAGGTATAGCTGCTGACCAGCTTACCAGTCTGGGTGTTCAGGTTTTCGGAGGCGGGTTTTGCACGTTTTGCGACGAAAAAAAATTCTTTTCTTATCGTAGAGACGGTGTGACGGGAAGAATGGGGGCTTTTATATGGATTGATTAACACCTAAAAATTGATGAAATTTTGAATTTTAGTAAAAGTTTGATCGCGATTTTCTGCGGGCACCCAGAGATCGGCGGTTCAGAAAGAAGTTTGTATTTGACTGCGGCCCTGGTATGCAAGAAAATCAGCGACCCTTTTCTTAACCTTTAACGAACTAGGAGATTTTTGTGGAAAAGCTTTCGGGAGCAGATATGCTTATTCGAGCTCTACAGGATGAGGGTGTCGAATATGTTTTCGGATATCCCGGAGGGGCAGTGCTTCACATATACGATGCGCTTTTCAACCAAGAGAAAATTAAGCATATCCTAGTCCGTCACGAGCAAGGTGCAACCCATATGGCAGACGGATACGCTCGAGCGACAGGAAGAACAGGGGTGGTTTTGGTCACGAGTGGTCCAGGAGCCACTAACGCAATCACGGGAATTGCAACTGCTTACATGGATTCGATCCCCATGGTCGTTATTTCTGGTCAAGTTCAGAGCCATTTGATCGGAACTGACTCTTTTCAAGAAACAGACATGATAGGAGTTTCCAGACCAGTCGTGAAGCACAGCTTCCTTGTAAAAGAAGCGAGCGATATTCCTAAAATCATTAAAAAGGCATTTTTTATAGCTGCCTCTGGTCGACCGGGTCCGGTAGTTGTAGATGTTCCCAAAGACAAAACAAATCCAAATGATTTGTTTGAATATAAATACCCGAAGTCAGTTTTTCTTCGGTCTTATACTCCGTATGAAAAAGGTCATCCAGGCCAGATAAAAAAAGCCGTGGAGCTTTTATTGAGTGCAGAAAAGCCGATGATTTACTCTGGTGGAGGCGTTATTCTGGGGGATTCCTCCAATGCTCTAACTGTTCTTACCAGAGAACTAGGTTTTCCAATCACGAATACATTAATGGGGCTCGGGGGCTTTCCAGGTACTGACCATCAATTCCTTGGTATGCTTGGAATGCACGGCACCTACGAAGCTAATAATGCTATGCATCATTGTGATGTCTTGCTAGCTGTTGGAGCGCGTTTTGATGACAGAATCACAAATACTCCCTCGATGTTCTGTCCAAATGCAAAAATAATTCATATTGACGTCGATCCAGCATCCATCTCGAAAACGATTCGCGCTGACATCCCTATAGTGGGAGATGTTGGTGCCATTCTTAAAGAAATGACGGATGTTATAAGGACAAAGACATCGAAAAAGTCAGACAAGACTTCAATTTGTGAGTGGTGGGATCAAATTGCCCTTTGGCGGGAAAAGGATTGCCTTAAAATAAACAGAACTTCGAGCGAGGACCAGATTATCAAGCCGCAAGATGGGGTTAGAGCCGTTTATGAGGTGACGAGAGGGGAAGCCTTCGTTACATCAGACGTCGGTCAGCATCAGATGTTTGCAGCTCTCTATTATCCGTTTGATGAGCCTCGTAGATGGATAAATTCTGGGGGGCTTGGAACTATGGGTTTCGGTCTTCCTGCTGCTATGGGAGTGCAGCTAGCGTTCCCTGAAAGCACGGTTGTTTGCATTACGGGTGAGGGGAGTATTCAAATGAATATTCAAGAACTATCGACGTGTTCCCAATACCAGTTGCCAATCAAGATAATTAATTTAAACAACCAATCGCTAGGAATGGTCAAACAATGGCAAGACATGCAGTATGAAGGGCGTCATTCTCATAGCTATATGGATTCTCTACCTGATTTCGTGGCGTTGGCGGAATCTTATGGACACAGAGGTTTTAAAATACAAAGTCGTTCAGATTTAGAGCCCGCGCTTGAGGAAGTTTTTTCGATTAAAGATAAGCTAGTTTTCGTGGATATTATGGTCGATCCTAAAGAACACGTTTATCCAATGTTGGTAGCTCCGAATGGCTCGATGAGAGACATGTGGTTGGAAAAAGGAGTGAGAACCTGATGAGAAGAATTGTTTCAGTCCTGCTAGAAAACGAATCAGGATCACTATCCCGACTTATCGGGCTTTTCGCACAACGAGGATATAACATAGAAACTCTGACGGTAGCTCCAACGGAAGATCCTACTTTGTCGAGGTTGACCTTAACGACCTTAGCTGGCGATGATGAAATTGAGCAGATAACGAAACAGGTAAATAAGTTAGTTGAAGTCGTGAAATTGGTAGATCTCTCAGAGGGAGACCATGTGGAGAGAGAATTAATGTTGATCAAGGTGAAAACTAATAGTGACCAAAGAGAAGAGGTTAAAAGAATTGCAGACATCTTCAGAGGTCAAATAGTCGATGTATTCCGTGACGCATATACAATTCAATTAACAGGAACATCAGAAAAAATAGACGCGTTTATTAAGGCTTTGCCGCGGGACTCAATTGCAGAAGTCGCTAGGTCTGGCGTGCTTGGCCTTTCGAGAGGAGAGAAAGCGCTTTCAATTTAGGTAGAATTTATCTGATTGTTCAAAAATCAGGTTAAAGGAGAAATTTAATTTGTCTGAGCAGGAGCCCAAGAGATTGGATTCGGTCCAAGTCACTGGCATAGGAGAAAGGCGAGGATTAAGGCGAGGAATATACCTGCTACCTAACTTGATCACTACGGGCGCACTTTTTTGCGGCTTCTATGCTATTATCGCAGCGTTGTCGGGTGAGCTAGAACTCGCATGCACCGCCATAGTTATAGCCGGCTTTTTAGATGCTCTAGATGGGAGAATCGCAAGGCTAACCAACACTGCAACTGAGTTTGGCGTTCAGTACGACAGCATGTCTGATTTAGTAGCATTTGGAGTTGCTCCTGCGATCCTATTGTATAGTTGGTGCTTGAACGAACTAGGAAAAATGGGCTGGATCGTAGCTTTTTTCTACGTCTGTTGTACCGCACTTAGGCTAGCTCGTTTTAACACTGCTCCGGACACCAAGGTTTTCTTTGGTCTGCCTAGCCCCATGGCCGCTGGGACTATCGCGACCTTGGTCTGGACTTGGGTCGACAACCTTCAACCCATAAATAGTGTGCCCTTCTCTTTCGCGCTTGCGGTTTTTGCATTTTTTGCCGCTTTGCTCATGGTCAGCAATGTTCGCTACTACAACCCAAAAAATGTTAAGGGCCAAGTTCCATTTCGGTATATGTTTTTGGTGATTTTGATGTTCGTTTCTATACTGATTTATCCTCCGGGGATGCTTCTAATTATCGGAACCGCTTATGCTATCTCTGGCCCAGTTCTGTCCTTGGGCAGAAGGCTCCTTCGGACGAATAGTGAATAAAAGGCTTTAAGCGCAGTATAGACAGAGTTGTTGGGTTTGAACTATAGGTAACTTGGAATGGCCAAAAAGCAAACCTGGGATATATCCGAAAACGAAGTTACAGATGAGTCGGCTTATTTAAGTCGTCGCTCCTTTTTGAAAGGTTTTGGAGCGGCTGTTTTTAGTTACCATTCATCATCTCTTCTTTCGGACCAGATGGCCCCAACTAAAGGTGCGAGTAGACCTGAACTTGATCAGATGTTATCTCAGAAAATAAATTCGAGGGTAAAAGCAGATCCAATTAATTTCACCGATGTTACCCCCTATCGTTACGCCTCAAGCTATAACAATTTTTATGAGTTCGGGTCAGGTAAATCGGATCCAAAAAAGAATGCAAAAAACTTTGTGACTAGTCCTTGGACGGTCTCAGTTCATGGGGAGTGCGATGCAGCAGGTATATATCACTTAGAAGATTTTGTTCGACCTCACCTTCTGGAAGAGAGGATCTATCGTCTCCGATGTGTAGAGGCCTGGTCTATGGTTATCCCTTGGGTAGGGTTTCCGCTAGTTAGCCTAATAGAAAAATTCAAGCCTCGCTCGAACGCTAAATATGTAAAATTCGAGACTCTCTACGATCCGACTCAAATGCCTGGTCAAAAAAGTTTGTTCTCGACGATCGAGTACCCGTATATCGAGGCCTTAAGGATCGACGAGGCGACCAATAAGCTCAGTTTTTTGGCCGTGGGAATGTACGGGAAGTTGTTGCCTAATCAGAACGGGGCTCCCATCAGACTTGTTGTGCCATGGAAATATGGATTTAAGAGCATTAAATCTATTGTCAAAATTGAATTTGTTGAAAAAATGCCAAATACCACTTGGATGAAGAGTAATCCTAAAGAATATGGGTTTTACTCAAACGTCAATCCTTCGGTAGATCACCCTCGCTGGTCGCAGGCTACTGAAAGACGGTTGCCAAGTTCAGTTTTTTCTCCAAATATTCGGCCGACCCAAATGTTTAATGGTTATGAAGATGATGTTGCTCATCTCTATCGAGGAATGGATCTCAGACAATTTTACTGATGCCGACTTCCGCTCTCCTCGCCGCTTGTTTTGCCCCATTCCTTTGGGTTGTTTTAAAAGTCATTTTTTCGGTGATCTTCGCCACAAATTGTTTCGGGGCTGATCCCGGAATGGAATTGGTGATATTTTTCGGGCGAATAGCAACCTTATTTTTGTTTTTGACCTTAAGCTTCAGCTTTCTCGGGAGAATCTTTAAGACTTGGGGAATACCGCGGATGAGAAGAGTCTTGGGGCTTTCGGTTTTTTTTTACGCCACCCTCCACCTTGTAAGTTATTTGATTTTCTTGGCAGGATTAGAGGTAGGAAACTACTTCCAAGACCTAATGACTAAAAAACGAATAATTCTTGGCTCGCTAGCGTATTTCTTCCTTTTTTTATTGGCTGTAACTTCATTCGACTCCTTAGTAAGAAGGTTAGGTAGAGCTTGGGTTTTGCTGCACCGACTTGCATATCTCATAGCGGGCCTGGTAATTTTTCATATTTTCTTGTCAACGAAAGAAAACTTTGCCCTTGCGTTCTTTTCTTGCTGCGCGTATTTGATTCTTACGGGCTTTCGCTTACATAAATCTTGGAGATGAACTAAACCTAGGCCCCCTTTTCCCAAAGGTTAAGGTTAGTGATAAGTGGAACTGAGCTTTAAAAGAGGGTGAGATAAAACCATTACATAATGGCTAAGATCTAAATGTTCTTTAAACGGTTGTAAAAGACTAGCTTTAACGTATAATGCTTTGCTCTAGTCAGAGGGACTAGTAAAAGGCAATTTTTTGTCCAACGCCGTCTTATGAAGAGACAGCGTCTCGAGTTAATCAAAACCAGAGTTCCCGCCGTCGATTTGGATCACGGAGGGACCTTTCGCGCAGCGTAAAGTGGTTCTAACTCGAGGAAGCTCTTTAAAAATGGAAAACAAGCAATAGGTGTGGGTACTTGTTGATAGGATACGATAAATATTCAGCAACAAGTTACCAACAATTTATTGAGTGATACTTACTAAATACAAGGTAATTTTGCATTGCTGAGCCTTGCGTCGCCTTTTGGAGGCGCAATGAAAAGATTGGCGGTCTATAACCGCTTTTGATTTCCTGAGGGAGCTTCAAAAGGGTGTAACGAGGGAAATCAAAGAAATACTCTTAATTGAAGAGTTTGATCATGGCTCAGATTGAACGTTGGCGGCAGGCCTAATACATGCAAGTCGAACGGTAACAGATCGCTGTGATCCCTTCGGGGTGAACTTGATGCTGACGAGTGGCGAACGGGTGAGTAACGCGTAGGAATCTACCCAGTAGCGGGGGATAGCCCGAGGAAACTCGGATTAATACCGCATACGCCTTAAGAGGGAAAGAGGGCCTCTTCTTGAAAGCTCTCACTATTGGAGGAGCCTGCGTTGGATTAGCTAGTTGGTGGGGTAAAGGCTCACCAAGGCGACGATCCATAGCTGGTCTGAGAGGACGATCAGCCACACTGGAACTGAGACACGGTCCAGACTCCTACGGGAGGCAGCAGTAGGGAATATTGCACAATGGGGGAAACCCTGATGCAGCCATGCCGCGTGTGTGAAGAAGGCCCTAGGGTTGTAAAGCACTTTCAGTAGGGAGGAATTAGTATAGTTAATAGTTATACGAAATGACGTTACCTACAGAAGAAGTACCGGCTAACTCCGTGCCAGCAGCCGCGGTAATACGGAGGGTACGAACGTTAATCGGAATT
>JAYYDI010000068.1:0-2928 GCA_036161055.1 Pseudomonadota bacterium | reverse complement strand
GTAGAAATTGAAGGTGGCGGCTCCATGGACGATGGGACTGTCAAGCTAAAGATAAATGGAGTGGACGTCGGGCCTCTGACCCACATAGATCGAACGCTCGCGGTTACCTCTGAGCAGATAAAAAAGGCTAAGACACTCATATACGTTACTTCCGCGATAACCGGGTTTGTCCTCGTAATCTCAATCCTCTTCTACGTGGCTTTGTCTGTGCAATTATCCCAGAAAACTACTGAACTCGATCGAATGTTGCTGGCTGTCGCAAAAAGGGGAATCCAGCTGGGAGACGGGATTGAGAAAATCGCTGACGTAGAGAACTATCTCCTCGATCTCCAGAACAACCAGTCACTCTTAAAAACCGATGTTGGGAAACTGGATGAAACCGGACAAAGCTTAGACCAAAAACTGGCAAAAACCGAAGCAACGCTGCTTGATACGTTCTCAAAGGAGGTCGCCTCGACCAGAGATATCGAAGCGAAAAACATAAAAAGTTTGCTTTCCGAGCTTGCGTCCCTGAAACGCAACCAGCAGGAACTCAGCAAACTAGGCAAAATAGATAAGAACCAAGAAAAAATCTCGCTCGAGGTAAGAAAACTCGAATCAAGAATGCTCGAGATGCAAGCAAAAGTGAATGATCTTTATATAATAAGACAGGCGGAATTGAATGCGGCTTTAAAGGTCGACTGACCAGGAGGAAAAATGAATATTGCAACTATCGAGTTTTTGCTCTTTTTTACTGCTTCTTTGCTTTTTCTTCTTATATTTTTGGCTCTTTATTATTTATGGAATAAGACATCTGAAATAGAGGCGATAACGAGAAAATCAGTAAAAACCATGACCAGACTGAGCGGGGGAACCTTGCTCGGACTAATGGGGAAAGAGATTTGGGAAGCGCTCTCTTCCGCAAGGCTTCCAGTGGACCGGCGAGAAGAGCTTGAAAACCGCTTTGTCTATATTCTTCAGCGACATATCGAAAGGGTTTTGGAACAGGGTATGTTTGATCATCGTAAGGGGAAAAACGAAACCCCTAGCTCAGACGCGGCGATTGGGGGAACAAAGGGAGAGGTCCAATCTTGGATCCCTCAGAAATACGTTAAGACGCTTTATTCGATTGGTCAAGAAACAGCCACACCGTCACTCGATGGAGAGCAAACCGATCTTTTGATGGACAAAATACAAGAAACTATCGGGGCGATGCTTTCCGATATTGGAATGGAAAATAGACAAAGAGTCCTCTTCAACCGGGTTCGAAACAACGTGAACTCAAAAGACGATGAAACCGACGAGATCAATTAAGTCAAGTGAAAACAAAACTCACAAAAAAAACTTTCCAAGACGTTAACTGTTGGAATTGTAGTTATTTTTCCATCAGCTGGGATCCTAACCACCGGTACAAGTGTGAAAGACTCGGGTTTAAGTCTCGGCACCTGCCATCGCTTGAGATAATGCGGATAGATGGTAGAGAATGCTTGTATTTTGAGTTAAAGCCCAAGAAATAATCGCATGCTTCATTCGCTGCTCTTAACTGAGCGAGGCAAGAATCCGCGCGCCGCCCTTTGAACTCTCTTCAGCTACTTCCTCTGACGGAGTTAAAGCGCCATCAATTATCCCGCCCTCATGACAGAGAAAAGAACTATATTGGACAGATCCAGAGAGCTTACCGCCTTTTTTGATTTCGATGCTTTTCGCCACTACAGACCCGGATCCCGAGTCTAGCGTACCCTCCAGAATGATTCGATTAGCCTGGACCTTGCCCTCAACCACCCCTTTGGAGCCGATTTCAAGAAGGCGTGTCTCGATCTCTCCGGAGACGCATCCATCTATTTTAGCGTTCCCTTGTATATTTAGCTTGGTATTTTCTAGCTTTGTTGTTTCACCAACATAAAGTTCAAATTTCTCTTCAGACATCTTTTCTACCTCAGGCTTATCACCCGCTTTACTGTTTCTCCATTCCACAACGAAAAATCCCTATTTTTCGACGAATTCCTTCCCTGGAAGCTCGCCTTTTTTAAATCGGTTAGTGAGGACAAAACCTTTGGAATAATTAAGGCTTTTTTGTAATTAAGAATGAAGGATACACTAAAGTCCTCTGCAGAAAAAAGATCAGACATGTCAAGGGTAAAAGCTTATATTTTTCAAATAGTTACTGAAAGGAATTTTTTTTGTTTTTCCACTAAAGTTTTTTGATGGATACCCGATTATTTTTGTAAGTCGGCAAGAACATGCCGCTTCGGAGGAAAAAAGGGGAATTATTTGCCTCAAACAACTTCTTCTGAAGCCCAGACTTTTTTAGGGGGGTCCTAAAGAAGTCTGGGGGCGCGGCACAATTAAGCCGATTCCCTGATCAAAGAAGGCATATGTTATCCGTTTGCTAGCTAGGACTTGCCTTTTCTGAGAAAAAGTCTTCAAACTCTTATTTCCGTACCAAAATGGCATAAATCCTGCTTTAATAAGCAACGAGATTAGCAATAAGACTTAAAGTTTTAAGGAAGCTGACCGATCTTTTATGTAGGACCAGGACCACACTGATTTATGGCTAACATAGACTACATTAACGCCCTCGGGGCGGGGGCATCTTTCGATACCAAATCTATCGTTGAATCACTCGTTCAAGCGGAACGGGCTGGGGCCGAAGCTCAGATTCAAAGAAAATTAGCAACCGCCGAAGCGAAAATAAGTGGACTCGGAGCGGCAACTTCAATACTCAACATTCTTAAGGCAGGGGCAGAGAAATTAAACGATGCCAAAGACTTTAACACACTGTCCTTTTCGAACAGTCAGACCAGCGCTTTTTCGGCTTCGGTCAGCTTGGATGCGAGCGCTGGGACCAACAGTATCAACATCACAAGCGTTGCCAAGGAGCAAAGAACCATTTCTGGTGGCTTTGACAACAAAACCACCTCTATAAACGGATCGGGAGCTACCACTATT
>JAYYDI010000067.1:0-10630 GCA_036161055.1 Pseudomonadota bacterium | reverse complement strand
TATATCTACCCTTCCTATCCCGTTTTTTCCGGCCAGGTAGTTCAGCTCGGAGAGAATTTCATGGGACTTCATAGGCAGTCCATTTATTGCGATGGGATCCCCTCTTTGATATTCAATTTCAATTTCTGTCGGCGTATCAGGGGCCAATTCGATTGATGTAGTCCATTGCCACATTGATTCGCTTGGCTCAGAAGAGGGGTCTTCGAGCACTCCGCCCTCGTAGGAAATGTGCAAGAGGTTGGAGTCCATGGAGTATGGTGAAGGGTTCTCTTCAGATCTCATGTCAACACTTATCTGATGCTTTTCGCAAAACTGAAGCAACATCTCTCTCGAGGTGAGCTCCCACTCTCTCCAAGGAGCTATTACAGAAATATTCGACCCAAGCGCGTTTATGCCTAACTCAAATCTCACCTGGTCATTACCTTTACCGGTGGCGCCATGAGCGACAGCATCAGACGACGTTTCCTCGGCGACTTCAACGAGGCGCTTTGAAATGAGGGGGCGGGCAATGCTTGTGCCCAATAAGTATTCGCCCTCATAAATAGTATTGCATCGGAACATCGGAAAAACGAAATCGCTAACAAACTCCTCGCGAATATCGTCTATGAAGATTTCTTGAACCCCCATTTTTTGTGCCTTTTCTCGAGCTCGGTCGAGCTCTGCCCCTTGACCTAGATCAGCTGTATAAGTAACTACATCGCATCGATAGGTTTCTTGAAGCCAACGCAAGATGACCGACGTATCGAGACCACCGGAGTAAGCCAACACAACTTTTTTAAATTGATCCATTTTTTGATCCTTTACGGGATTGCCATAATACATATTATACAACGTGGTACAATGAACCTATCGAAATTAAAGATCGGCTATGGATCAAATAACCCTCACAAGGCCAGACGACTGGCACATTCACCTGAGAGACGGGTCTTATTTAAGACAAACTGTTTTAGATGCATCTAATACATTTGGCAGAGTCCTTGTGATGCCGAACTTAGATCCTCCAATAACCAACTGGAAACTTGCTAAGCAGTATAAAAAAGAGATTATGGCACTTTCGAGACCCGATTTCCGACCTCTGTTTGCATTGTATCTTACTGAAAATACTACACTTGAGGAGATTGAAGGAACAAAAACAAACTCTGATTTTATTCCTGCTTACAAGTTGTATCCGGCAGGTGCAACCACAAACTCTAAGTTCGGAGTGAAATCCATAGAAAAAATGTATCCTATTTTTGAATCTATGGAAGCAAATGATCTTGTTCTTTGTGTTCATGCCGAGGTTACCGATTCAGATGTCGATGTTTTTGACAGAGAGAAATTTTTTATTAACGAGATCCTCAGTCGGGTGATTAAGAAATTTCCAAACCTAAGAATTGTTATAGAACACATAACCACCGAAGATGCAGTCAATTTCGTCAGTATCGCAAATCAAAGTGTTGCTGCAACGATAACGGTGCACCACTTGCTATATAACCGAAACATGCTGTTCGTCGGAGGGCTCAACCCATTGTATTATTGCCTGCCGGTGTTAAAGCGGGACATCCATCAGAAGGCGCTGATAAAGGCCGCAACTTCTGGGAATCCCAAGTTCTTTCTTGGTACCGACTCAGCGCCTCACCCGAGACATGAAAAAGAGAAAATCTGCGGTTGCGCAGCAGGATGCTATACAGCTCACGCGGCAATAGAGCTGTACGCCGAAGTTTTTGATAAATTTAACGCTATTGAAAAGTTGGAGGGTTTTGCAAGCCACTTTGGCGCGGATTTTTATCGATTCCCGAGGAATGAAGATACGATAACTCTAGAAAAAAATAGTTGGACAGTGCCAAAAGAAATAAAGTTTGGCAACGAGCAACTAATTCCAATAAAAGCAGGCGAAACACTCAACTGGAGAATCAAATCGGAGAGATAACACATAAAAGAGTATCACTAAAATGATTGATCTGCTCGAACAGGACAAGCCTACTATGTCCAATCGCTTTCGCGGATATCTACCCGTTGTGCTCGATGTTGAAACCGGTGGATTTAACCCCGGCACGGACGCCCTCTTGGAGAGCGCTATTGCTATTATCGAAATGGATGAGAGAGGTTTTTTAGAACTGGGGGAAACTTTATCTTTCAATATTAAGCCGTTTCTAGGGGCAAACATTGAAGACGCAGCACTTCAATTCACAGGGATTGATCCGGACCATCCTTTCAGGTTTGCGGTAGAAGAGAAGGAGGCTTTGGAAGAGATGTTTTCGAAGGTGAGAAAAGAAATTAAAAGAACCGGTTGTCATCGTGCAATCGTTGTTGCACACAATGCGAGCTTCGACCATGCTTTTTTGTGCAAAGCAGCTGATCGGTGCAACATAAAAAGGAATCCTTTTCATCCTTTCTCTACGTTTGATACTGCGACGCTTGCTGGCCTTGCCTACGGACAGACTGTTTTGGCAAGGGCTTGCGAAGCTGCAGGCATTCCATTTGATAGCGAGGAGGCTCACTCAGCAGCCTACGACTGTACCAAAACTGCCGAGTTATTTTGTCAAATAGTAAATCAATGGAAACGACTCTCTGCTGAAGTTTAACCAGCACCTGCAATTTTTAGTATGAGCGACAAATAGAACTTTACCTTTCTCTTAATTGTAAATTAGTCGGGGCTTTTTTCTGACGCCTCCCTAATAAGCTCATGCAGCTCGCCGCTCTCGAACATTTCTAAGATAATATCACAACCTCCGATAAGCTCTCCGGCTACAAAGAGCTGAGGAAAAGTAGGCCAGTCTGATATTTCAGGAAGTTTCGCTCTTATTTCCGGGTTCGCAAGAATGTCAATGTAAGAAAACGGTTCCCCGCAACTCATTAAAGCCTGAGTCGCTTTAGATGAGAATCCGCATTGGGGAGAATTTGGGGATCCTTTCATATAAATCAGTACTTGGTTTGATGCTATTTGCTCTTTGATTATTTCGTGCACTTCCATGTGGGGCCTACTTCCAAAAGGTAAAGTTGCGATTGAAAAGCTGAATTATAAAGAAATCGTAGAATTAATTCACCAACCATTTTTCAATCTGCCCACCATGATATAGGTTATGCAGTTTCTCGATAGTACGAATTGGTTTAACATCAATCCCGAAGAATAGAACTTGGTGCTCAGGATATGAATTCTCCGATAATGCCTACGTATGGGCGACAAGAAATAGCTTTTGTAAAGGGCGAGGGATCTTGGTTAATAGACTCAAAAGGAAACAGGTATTTAGATGCCTTGTCTGGAATCGCCGTAATGGTCCTAGGTCATTCAAACCCCGCAATCACCAGAGCAATCACCGAGCAATCTAGAGAGTTAATTCATACCTCCAACCTTTACAGAATCCCAAATCAGGAAAAACTCGCAGGGCAACTTCAAGCAATATCCGGAATGGATAACATGTTTTTTGCGAACTCTGGAGCAGAAGCAAATGAGTGTGCAATAAAAATTGCCAGACTACATGGGCACAAGAAGAAAATCGAAAACCCAGTAATAATTGTCGCTGACTCAGCTTTTCATGGGAGGACTCTGGCGACCCTCACTGCCACCGGGAACCGTAAAGTCCATGCAGGTTTCGAACCCCTCGTTGACGGGTTCGTTCGTGTTCCCTTTAATGATATTGAAGCGATAAAAAACGTAGCTGAAAATAATAAAAGTGTGGTCGCAATTTTTGTCGAGCCTGTCCAAGGCGAGGGTGGAATAAGAATTCCAAACATCCACTACCTTAAGGAATTGAGAAACATTTGCGACCAAAAAGATTGGCTTTTAATGCTAGATGAGATTCAGACAGGGTATGGAAGAACTGGAACTTTCTTTTCTTATCAAAACTATGACGTAACTCCAGATATCGCCACACTCGCAAAGGGATTAGGAAACGGTGTTCCGATTGGAGTTTGTCTAGCGAAAGGAAAAGCCTCCGAACTCATGCAACCAGGAAACCACGGTTCTACCTTTGGTGGCAACCCATTGGTTTGTCACGTAGCATCGGCGGTGCTCGACGAAATTGAAAGGCAAAAACTACCGGAAAGGGCCAGCCAATTGGGGCTCCGAATGAAGAAGACTTTCGAGGATCGAATAGGTTCTTTAAACATAGTAAGAGAAATTAGAGGGATTGGATTAATGTTTGGAATAGAACTCAACGAACCTTGTTCACATTTGGTAGGAAAAGCCCTCGAGAAAAAATTACTAATCAACGTAACGGCGGGAAATGTTATACGACTTCTACCGCCACTGACTATAACTGATGCAGAAGCTGATCAAATTTGTGAATTAGTTTCTCAGCTGATTGAAGGTCGCTGAACTAGCGGGCCAGAGTTCTTTTTACTGCGTTGACCCAACCTAGATACATTTCATCCGCAAGTTCAGGGTGCATTGAAGGCGAAAACTGTCGATCCAATTCCCACTTTTCAGCTACTTCGTCAACCCCTGAAACTAGATTCGCACCAATGGCAGCGAAATAGGCCGCTCCAAGAGCAGTAGTTTCAATATTGTTCGGTTTGTCAACTTTCAGCTGCAGGACATCAGCAAGATTCTGAATCAACCAGCTATTTTTCACCATTCCTCCATCAACTCTTAATCTCGTTAGAGGAGCGCCGTCACGGGTCATGCACTCCATAAGATCCCGACACTGGAAAGAAACGCTCTCGAGGGTTGCCCTGACGATATCATAGTCCGAGGTGTCCCTTGTCAAGCCGAAAAGGGCGCCCCTAACATTCGGATCCCAATATGGGGCACCAAGACCCGTAAAAGCAGGAATGAGGAATAAACCGTGATCAGGAGAGGCTAGCCTCGCCATAGCCTCTGTCTTCTCAGCGGAAGAAATAAGATGTACCTTATCCCGAAGCCACTGCACGGCGGCTCCGGCAACGAATATACTTCCCTCTAGCCCGTACTTAATTTGGCCATCTATTCGATAGGCAACAGTTGTTAGCAGTTTATTTTTCGATCGGACTGCCTCGCTACCAGTGTTTAACATCATAAAGCATCCTGTACCAAAGGTGCTTTTCATCATCCCTGACTCAAAACAACTTTGTCCCACAAGTGCCGCGTGCTGATCTCCTGCGATACCAAAAACGGGAATCGAACGAGAGAAAAACTCTTTTTTTGAAAAACCAAAATTATGGACACAGTCGTGGACTGTCGGCAAAATTGATGAAGGTATGTCAAAAAGCGCCAACAGCTCAGGATCCCAAGATTGAGCATGAATGTTAAACAACAAAGTCCTTGACGCATTTGTGATGTCGGTTTTGTGCGACGCTCCTCCTGTCAACCGCCAGAGAAGGAAAGAATCAACGGTCCCAAAAAGCAGGTTTCCTTTTTCTGCCTTTGATCTTGCTCCCTCTACATTATCAAGAATCCACTTAATTTTTGTTGCGGAGAAATAAGGATCGAGAACCAACCCAGTTTTTTCATTTATTAAAGACTCTAAACCCTCGCTCTTCAAACTTTCACACAACGAAGTGGTCCGACGGTCTTGCCAAACGATAGCGTTATAAATCGAACGTCCCGTCTCTTTATCCCAAATTAAAGTGGTTTCTCTTTGATTCGTTATTCCAATAGCTTCAATGTCTTCGGGTGAAATCGAGCTCTTTTTTAGTGCTTCTATGCAAGAATTTAGGGTGGAGTCCCATATTTCTTCTGGATCATGCTCTACCCAACCATCTCCAGAAAAATACTGTTGAAACTCTTTTTGAGCTGTACCTGCCAGTCGAAAATCCGAATCAAAAAGAATCGCTCTGGAGCTTGTCGTGCCTTGGTCGATTGCTAAGATATATTTCTTGGCCATGTTAATCCTTCATTCGCAATTTGTTTGCACTGTTACAGCTTACCAAAACATTCGAAAAAAATTTTTCCTTTTGCAAAAGAAGTTTGAGATAAACTAAGTCTAAGAAGACAGAAACTATAAAAGGAGAAAACAATGCGTGATGTCGTTATCGTTGACAGTGTTCGAACAGGCCTTGCTAAGTCATTTAGAGGTTCTTTTAATCTAACTCGTCCAGACGATCAGGTTGCTCATTGTATTGATGCATTGCTTGAAAGAAACGGAGAGGTTGATCCAAAAGAAATAGAGGACGTTATAGTTGGAGCCGCAAGCCAGATTGGTGAGCAAGGCGGGAATCTCGCTCGACTCGCAGTGATACTATCAAGTCTGCCTACCAGCACGGCAGGAACGACTATAAGCCGAGCTTGCTCATCGGGTTTAAATTCAATTGCGATGGCTGCGACTCAAATAGCAAGTGGTTTCTCAGAAATCATGATTGCTGGCGGGGTAGAATCTATTTCTGCGGGGCAGCGACAAACACCAGGGAAGTCAAATTCTCATCCATCTATATTAGAGAAATCTCCAGATATATTTATGGCAATGGGAAACACCGCGGAAGTGGTGGCAAGAAGATATAACGTTACCAGAGAGGCTCAAGATAAATTTGCTTTGCTAAGCCAGGAGCGAACAGCCGCGGCGCAGGAAGCAGGAATTTTTGACGACGAGATTGTTCCAATGAAGGTTCAATGGGAAAAAATCATAGACAAGAATTCGGGAGAGACGGAGATAGTGGATGGAGTTTGCGCTGGAGACGAATGTAATCGTCCTAGCACAACACTGGAAGGATTAAGTAAACTTCCTCCAGCTTTTGAGGAGAACGGCACAGTGACTGCCGGCAACGCGTCTCAATTATCAGACGGAGCATCCATGACTCTACTCATGAGTGAAACAAGGGCAACAGAGCTTGGAATCACTCCCATGGCTTACTTTAGAGGTTGGTCTGTTGCTGGATGTGAGCCAGATGAGATGGGGATCGGTCCCATTTACGCAATACCTAAGCTCCTTTCCTCAGCTGGCTTGGAGTTATCCGACATCGACCTTGTGGAATTAAATGAAGCCTTCGCGTCTCAATGTCTATACTGCAGGGAAGAGTTAGGAATTGATCCAGACATATACAATGTGAACGGAGGATCAATCTCAATTGGGCATCCATTCGGAATGACTGGATCAAGACTTACAGGGCATATAATACGTGAACTGAAAAGGCGTAATAAAAGATTTGGGATAGTCTCAATGTGCATTGGTGGGGGAATGGGCGCCGCTGGATTAATAGAGTCTTGTTAGCCGACCACGGAAACCAGAACTCGAATCACCATCCCGACAATGTCTCAGTAAGCAGTTCGATGAAGTTTAAAGGTTGGTCTAAAAATAGGTGATGTTGTGAATCTCTAAGCTCTCTGACTTCAAGCAAGGGAAGCAATCCTTTCATGTGCTCGGCACTCTTTTTTGAAAATGATTTGCTATTTTCTCCGTAGATTAGTGCGCACTTAGCTTTAAGATTAGTGAAATCCTCTTCCAAACCTGAAATAGGAGCCATTCTTTGAAGGTGTTCATCATCAAATTTCCAGGTAAATCCATCGTCCAAGTGTTCTATTGAGTGTCTCGCGATGTAATTGAGAATGAAGGAATTTTCACAAGGCTGAGGTGGCTGAAGACGAAATCTGGATACCGCTACTTCGACACTTGGGTAAAGCTTTTGCCGTCCTAAACGAGGCGGATCTGCGTGCTGTATATCGTCGGGGTGTTTCACTCCAGAATCAAGCAGAATAAGGCCCTTGAATCGCTCAGGGAAAGCTGCCATCGCTTTTATTGCCAAAACGCCCCCAAAGCTGTGTGCGACAATTACTGTCTCAGCACCCAACTGATTCTTTTGTGCTACTTTGATCAACTCTTCTGTATATGTCTCACAGTCGTAATGTTCGCGATGGTCACTGTCTCCCATTCCAGAGAGATCGCTTGCAACTACTTTGTACTTTGATTTAAAAAAAGGAGCTATAAAATCCCACCACCCTGCGTGCGCGTTGTGGCCGTGAACGAAAAAAAGTCCTGGGCCTTCCCGACTCCATGAAAAAAAATTTACATTGGCTCCTTGAACCTCCAAAGCGCCCCTTTCCGGTTTGGTTTCCACCGCATCCCAGAACCACTCATTTTCATTACGTTCACCAAATTTCATGCAACGTTTGAATATTTCTTTAAGTGATGATCAACGTTACCGAATAATGTCTCGATAGCAGTCAGCCGTTTGAAATAATGGCCAATATTTAGCTCGTCGGTCATACCCATCCCTCCGTGAAGCTGAATAGCGTTTTGTCCTACGAAACGACCACTTTTCCCGACTTGTACTTTTAAAGCTGAAACAGATCTTTTCTTTTCTAAATCATCCGTCGAACTCATCTTTATTGCCGCCATGTAGAGCAAAGATTTGGACTGCTCGTGCTCCATGAACATATCCACCATCCGATGTTGAAGGACCTGAAATTTCCCTATCGGCTGACCAAATTGCTCTCTTGTTTTACAATAGTCAACCGTGGATTTATAAAGCACTTCCATAGCGCCTACAGCCTCTGCCCCAACTGCGATGATTCCTCTCTCTATTGCTTCTTCTAAAATTGAAAAACCTTTTCCGACCTCTCCGATCACGTGCGAGGATTCAACAGAAACTTTCTCGAAATTTATTTCAGAGGCCCTATGGCCGTCAATCGTAGGATAATTGCGTAACGAGACCCCGTCTTTCTTCGAATCCACTAAAAATAAAGTAATTCCATCTTCGTCAACTCTTGTTCCAGAGGTACGAGCGGGGACGACTAAAAAATCTGCGGACGGCCCTCCTATCACTACAGCCTTAGATCCGTTGAGCACAAAGCCATCGTTACTCTGTTCACCAATTGTTTCTACGTCGCTTAAATTGAATCTCGCTTGCGGCTCCACGAAAGCTAAAGCAGCTAGCTTCTCCCCTGAAATTATTGAACTCAAAACGTTAGACCTGACTGCGTCTGACTGACTTTTTTCGATTATCGATCCTGCTAAGATAATACTTGAAAGATAGGGTTCGACGACCAAACCCTTGCCAAACTCCTCCATCAAAATCATAGTTTCAATCGCTGTACCACCAAAGCCACCGACCTCTTCAGAAAAGGGCAGAGCCAGCCATCCTAGCTCAGCAAAATTTTTCCAAGTTTCTCTGCTGAAACCCTCCTCTGACCTTATTAGACGCTGACGATCTTCAAAGGAGTAACTATTTTGGATGTAACGTTGAACACTATCCTTGAGTAGCGATTGTTCTTCGGAAAGAGAAAATTCCATACAAGTTCCTTATAATTCGGCCGAAACATATCGAGAAGATCATAAGGATAACATTAAAACTTTTCAACAAACTTGAAGAAACTGGACCTCCCTAGTCTTTTTTGGAGTTTCCCGACGTTTGCTTATGCAGGTTGACCCGAGCAATCCCATGATGCTGATCTAGAACGATTTCGATATCTACCCTGCCCGACAAATCTTTATCGATCCAACGCACTAGTCTCTCAAAATGAGATAAGAATCTTTCGACATTTAATTTAATATTTGATTTATTTTCTCCATAAGCAGCTAAATTTTCTTCCTCCTGTTGCTTTCGCCATTTAACCGATGCATCGGGCGATGGCGCACGGAGATGAATTGAGATATCGGAAGTAAAAGCTTTCTCATATCTAGCTATCTGACCATTGACCCATTTCCGCCACACCCCGAGCTGATCTTGTTCTTCTTCCAATCGATTGACAGGATTTACAAGTGCCGACGCTGGTTCAGCGATCGCACCCCAGAACCATCCCTCACAGATAATTATTCTAGCTGGTTTTATAAGACGTGTTTCTTCAACCTTATCGTCAAGCGCTTTATTAAATATTGGAGCTCGAGCGGAAAAATTCGTTCTTAATTTTTTGATAACATCTACCAACGTCTCTGCATCATGGGTACCAGGTGGTCCTCTTGTGATAGCCAAAGGATGTATTGATTTTGCTAAGTCTTCTCTCGCCGCCCTGGGCAAATAAAAGTCATCTAACGACACAATGGCAGAGTTAACGCCAAAAACCTGCTGAAAAGCACCAGCTAATTCGTAAGCTAAGGTTGTTTTACCCGTGCCTGGTGCCCCTGATACAGACACGACGATAGGAGAAGAGTTTTTGGAGATTTCGAATAATTCCATTGTCTCGAGAAGCGCAAAAGAAAAACTAGAATCTTTATATTTATTTAGAGAAGCATTCAGCTGCCTCGCTTTCCGTTCTCGATTGGATGTACCTTTCAATGATCTGTTCTCATGCGAACACTTGCTCGCCTCACCATTTAAAAGATAAGTCTGCGAAGGAACCCGCGGTTTAAACGAGACTCGCAGCCGTTTAGTTGTGATCTATAAATTGCGCTCCGCTTTGCAACTTTCCTTGAGGCATCTTTAAGCCATTTCTTATTTCGAAAAGTCCTCCTCGAAAAGCCTCCATGTCCTTCGTGATAAGCGAGATAAAGATTATATGCATCATTTTTTTTTATCCGATTTTTTTTACGACTCTGATCGTTGTACCAACCGACGAAGTCGACAGCATCTTTGAACTTGTTTCTATCGGCACCTTTATTTCCTGTCGATTTCTTATAGATATCCCATGTGGCATTGATGGCTTGCGCATACCCATAAGCGCTAGCAGGCCTTGGACCCGGGATTATCCCAAGAATCTTTTTTCTAGGCGGCCTTGCTCTGGCTCTGAATGAAGACTCTTGGTGTATCATTGCCATCATAACCGCAATATCACCATTCCATTTCTTTGATGCTTTTCTGGAAT
>JAYYDI010000066.1:0-2809 GCA_036161055.1 Pseudomonadota bacterium | reverse complement strand
TAATCTTTTTTTAGAAGCGTCACTTGGTTTTGAAGTCCACGCGCAGAAATCAATGACTCAACATAATCGAATTGTTTGTCCGATATTGTGGTCGTCGTCACTCTGCAGCCGTACTGCTCTGCGGCCCGTATAGCTAGGCCTCCCCAGCCCGTGCCAATCTCTAACAAATGATCGGAGGAGGAAAGGCCTAGTTGCGCACAGATATTATCTATTTTGTTATTCGAGGCACTCTCCAGGGTTTCCTTAGGATTGTTAAAGTTCGCACACGAGTAGCTCATGGTTGGATCGAGAAACTTCGCAAAGAAATTATTCCCTAAATCGTAATGCGATATGATGTTTTTCTTGCTTCCTTTAATCGTATCTTTGTTCAACCAGTGTAAAAAAGATAACCACATTTTCTTAAGTGGTGCCTCGCTAGATCTTAGGTGCTCTAACGCTGCTCGATTTATCAGAAAGATTCTGATCACTTTGGTAAGGTCGTCTGCGTCCCAATCTCCTGCCATGTAAGATTCTCCAACGCCCACTCCGCCTCCGCGGATTATTCGGCGGTAGGCATCAGCCTTGTTGATTGTAATCTGGCATGTGAGTTCAGAATTTATATCTCCAAAGACAAGTGTTTCATCCTTATCTTGCAGAATGAGTTTGCCCACACTCAATTTCTGCAAGAATTTTAAAAAGAGTTTTTTAAAAAATGGACGATTTTTTTTTGTGCCTTTATTGATAACAACGTTAGAGTCCGTCTTATCAGGTTCCATTTTCACTTCCTTAATTCAATAACTTTTTTTTCGGGTGTGCGAAAAATTTAGCGCCTTTAATCCAGAGCCTTGCAGCATTGATATAGATTCGAGCGACGGTCTTGAAGGATTGCAGTGAGTAATTCATAAACATTTTGGCAAAGGCGTGGTTAGATTGCGCCACACGTTTGAGATTCAGATTAGCTGTCATTACAGGATTATTTGAATTAGTTACTCGAATACCTACCTGAACTTCGCTCCCTGGGGTATTAAAGTTCCAATCGTATGAGAGGTCCATAGGCATGAAAGGGGAAACATGGAAGTCTTTAACATGTTTAATGTGCCTTTTTTTATAGCATTCTAGAGCATAAACATGTCTTTCGTTCCATGGTGTGTTGTGCACATCGGCGACTATATATTCGAGCTCTTGTGACTTATTAAAGCAATAAAAAAGGCTGATTGGGTTCATCGAATATCCCAATTGCCGAAGGGTTGTGAGCAGAAATATATCTCCGTCGAAATTCACTTTCGATATTTCGAAAATTTTCTGTTTTACCGAGGATTTTAGATCCCTAGCTCCAAAAAGATAGTCTTCTTCATAAAAGCTAAAGACGTTGGTCTTCCTGTAACTGCATAGCTTGGAAAGTTTGCAAAAGTCCTCAACCTCGTCAAGATTAAGGTAGGCGAACCAGACTCTGTATTCTAAAGCATGTCTTGGAGTGATCCTCGAGTGAGAAACTTTTCCCTCGTAAAAATGGCTTAGCACTCCACTGCCTCTATTTCCTTGTATACTCGAAGCCCACTTTTAACACCATCTTCGTGAAAACCATTTCCCCAATACGCACCCGCGTAATGTATTCTGTTTTTGCCGGAAATTTCATCGTACCTTTTTTGGGAGTCTAGCATCGCTTGATCATAGAACGGGTGTTCATATTCTTTGCGAACTAAAATTTTATCTTGATCTATTTTCTCGGGTTCATTCAAAGTTACAAATACCGACTTCTTCAACGGCAAGCTTTGGAGGAGATTCATATAATAGGTCATTGATACTCGATCTTCGTTCGCATCAAGATTGTAGTTCCAACTCGCCCAAGCAAGCTTGCGTTGGGGCATCAATTTTTCGTCAGTGTGGATAACGACTTTATTGCGTGTGTATTTCATTGCGCCTAATATGTCAGTCTCTCGCTGCGAGGGATCCTCAAGTAATTTCAGCCCTTGGTCGCTGTGAGTGGCAATAATTACCCTGTCATAGTCTGTACTAAAATTCTTTGATCTAATAGTGACTCGAGCGTTTTTTCTTTTGATTCCGAGGACTTCGCAATTTAAACACACCTTGCCAATTTTTCCTGACATTGCATTGATATAGCTTTCGGAGCCGCCGTCAACAACCATCCAGTTAGGGCGGTTTTTAAGTTGGAGCAACCCGTGGTTTTGAAAAAAGTTGATAAACGCCTCGAGTGGAAACGCTTTTATTTGAGCTTTTCCGGTAGACCAGATTGCTCCAGCCATCGGCAACAAGTAATTATTTTTGAACTCCGAGGAGTAGTTCTCTTCCTCTAGATATTCCCCGATGGTCTTTAGAGTATTGGTCTTCATCTTTTGGGTAGCTAAATTGTTAAACTTTAGAATGTCACGGACCATCTTGAAGAAAGAGATGCTCGTTAGATTGCGTCTTTGCGCGAAAAGCGTATTCAGATTTTTCCCTTTGTACTCTAAGTCACGTTTTTTCACGCTAAAACTCATTTCAGTCGGTAGGGTTTTGCAACCCAATTCAGCTAAAATCTTTTGAAATTCTGGATAGGTCTTGTCGTTATGAACGATGAAACCACTGTCCACAGGTACAACAGTATTTTCAAGTTCAATTTGATGTGTGTCGGTGTGCCCCCCTAATTTTGAGTTCTTCTCGAGGAGGTGAACTTCATGCAATTTGGAAAGCTTGTAAGCTGCGGTCAACCCGGATATACCGCTTCCTACAACGGCTATTCGAGCCATTATTTAACCTCTCTTAACGCCCTCTGCCAGTTAGAGATTTCTATTTTTGTCCTATCATAACCCAAATCTGAAGCGAATTTGAT
>JAYYDI010000065.1:0-7202 GCA_036161055.1 Pseudomonadota bacterium | reverse complement strand
CTTTTTACGGGGAGGAAGCTCAGCGGATCCAGCGAGGCACCGACGACGTGCGTGTCATGGTCCGATACCCCGAGGCTGAGCGGAAGTCGCTAGGCAACCTTGAAAACATGCGCATCAGAACGAAAGAAAACATAGAAGTGCCCTTCGATTCAGTTGCGAAAGTCGAATACGGAACTGGGTACAGCGCGATTTACAGAGAGGATCAAAAGAGAATCGTGGAAGTTAAGGGAGATATCGACAGATCTGTAGTGTCTCCAGAAGAAGTAATGGCGGCTGTGGAAAGAACGATTTGTGCTATCGGAACCAGTTTTTCCAACCCAGAAAGGAGATGTTTTAACAAAAGCTTCCCAAACACAGAGTTTAGGTTATCGGGCGAGCAGGAAGAGCGAGGCAAAGCTCTAGGAAGTATGGTCGCCACCGTACCACTTGCCCTAATGGTCATCTTTGCTCTTCTTGCTATTCCGCTCAAAAGCTACAGCCAGCCACTTGTAATAATGAGCGTCATACCCTTCGGAGCGGTCGGCGCAATCGTGGGGCATTACATAATGGGATGGGACTTAATTTTCTTCTCGCTCCTTGGAATAATTGCGCTGTCTGGGGTTGTAGTGAACGCGTCCCTTGTGCTTGTGGATTACATCAACCGGTTGCGTAGACAGGGGGTCGATCTATTTGAAGCAGTGGCGTCCGCAGGGGTCGTAAGGTTCCGGCCAATTATTTTGACGTCTGTAACTACCTTCGTGGGACTGGTGCCTTTAATGAGCAACAATGACCCAGAAACATTCATGTTTATCCCGATGGCGATTTCACTTTCATTTGGCGTCCTTTTTTCTACCGTAATTACTCTATTTTTAATACCAAGCCTCTACTTAATGCTTGAGGATTGGTTGGAGTTGTGGGGTCTTTCGGATGAATCATCGAAAAAAGTAAGGGACGCAAAAGCTGGGCCGGTGCGTCGAGCCCGAGTTTTGTAAACGAACTTCAAGTCAAAAACGAGATCAGACTCTCGAGCCTAGTTAAGCTCGAATTCAAGATCATAATAACTGGCGATAGCCAACCCAATTGCCACGCTTGTGAATGGATTGTGTTCAACCACCTTGTTGGGAAATTTTTTGTCCAGCATCGCTTTTACTGACGCTATCTGAGAGGACCCCCCGGTCCTGACCACGATAGTAATCTCGTTTGGGCCAATGTTAGATCTTTTTAAAACCTCATCAATTGTTGTCTCGATTTCATGAAGCATGCCCGAAATAATTCCGTCAAAATCGACACGCGAGATATCAATGGTCAGATCCAGCTCAGGAATATCTATTTGAGAGAAATCAGTGGATGATATGGCCGCTTTCGCCTTTCTTATTTCTTGAAAGACCAGGTAACTATAATTATTTGTTATCAAATCTAGCAGACGCTCAAATTTTTTAGCGCTGTATCCCCCTTGATTAATTCGCTCCACAATATTTGAGCGGTATTGGTTCTGGTTAAGCATGTAAGTTACGGTCCAATTCAAAAGTTTTTCCTCGATCTCATCAAACGGGAACTCACTCTCAACCAATTTGCCATCTCGTACCCGCGACCATCGCTCTCCCTTACCCAGCGAAGGGGAAACGAATTCTTTAAAGAGGAGTTGATCGATGTGATCACCACCCAGAGGTAGACCCTCAGTAGCGAGAACTTTAAACCTGTTGTTCTCAAAGTGAATGACGGAGAGGTCCATCGTGCCTCCACCGAAATCAAAGGCTAAAACATTCCCCCTTTTTAGAGAATTATTGGAATACAAGTAACTCAAAGTCGCGGCAACTGGCTCAGGATAAAATGTCACGTTCGAGATCCCAGCATACGAACAGGCCTCAGAAAGTTTTGAAAACGCGGCTGAGTTTGAATTTTTCTGACGACCCTCAAAAACGACAGGATGTCCACAATGAACACGATTTATTGGCTCACGCGAAAGTTCCTCAATGCATTTACGTATTCGCAAAAATATAGGAGTTATAAGTGCAACTACTCGGAAGGGGCGGTCGAAAACCATAAGCCTGCGCAAGGAGTCGGCTCCCAGCAACCTCTTGATCCCTCGAAATAATCTTCCTGGCATTCCTCGGTCGATTACTGGCTTTCCGAACACATCAGCTAAATTCGAACCGTCGCCCTCCGATCCGGCAGATTGATACTCGGAACCTATAATGGTTGTCTTCGCTATAACCTCAGGTGTCAGCTCTACTATCCGATTCATATTCTCTAAAATATATTGATTGATGGCTCTCTGCCCAGTTTTTGGCTGCAATTCCCTATTAAGGTGGATTGCAGTAGGCATAATTGCGTCCCCATCTTCCAGATTTACAAGGCGGATATCCTTGCCGTCGTAAAGCGCCGCAACACTATTGGAGGTACCAAAATCTATACCGATTCCGCTCATTTGTTTTTAACCAACCAATTCTTGCAATAATTATAAAAACAACTAGAAAGGGTTCTACGACAGAACCAAGTATCAAGTCTTCTCTCAGGTTTTTCCCGGCAAGGCCAACGATTTTATAAGCTTTGAAAATGCTTTCCCTCATTCTGTGACGAAACTGTCTACTTCGATACCCATACTAGGTAGCAAGTTTCCGGTACTCGCTAAGACCCTGTATCTGGCAAAAGCTTCCGCATACTGGCCCGAGACAAGCACGATCTGAGCTCTGAGAAGTTCATTTTGAATATCAAGCAAATCCAAAAGTGTTCTCTTTCCCAGTGTCAGTTGCTCCCTATATACAGAAAGCACCTCTTTTGTGGACTTAACGTGAGCCTCTAGATACTCTAACCTCACAGCAATATCCTGCAATTCATTCCAAACCACGGTTGTGTCTTCTTCTATTGCCCTGCGCGCGCTTCTCAAGTTTTCTCTGGCTGCAAATTCTTGGGCCTCGGCTTCATTGAGTCTCGCTCTGTCGGCTCCCCCCCTAAAAAGGTTGTAGGTCATTCTCACGACTGCCGTTTCATCGTCATTTGGGCCAACAGACCCATCGGTGTCATCGTTCCTCGTTGCACCCAGCTCCAGATCAAAACGCGGATAAAAAACTCCACGAGCTTGCTTTCGTCCTGAAACCGCGGCCTGAACCTCTGCCTCAATAGCCTTTATGTTCGGGTTATTACTGAGAGCAACACTAATTGCCTCTTCAAGAGTTTTTGGAGCGGGAGGAATTGCGTTTGGTCGAATTAAACCGTTCGGGTATTCTCCCACGACTCTAAAAAATTGCGCCCTGCCGTCTTGCTTATCTCTCTTTGCTAGCAAGACATTTGATTTTGATTGAGCTTGCCGCCCTCGAGTCTGAATTACGTCAACTTTTGTACCAACGCCACTCTCAAAACGCTCGTTGATTTTTTCTAAAGTATCATCGTGATAACCAAGATTTTCTTCAGACAAACGAACGATCTCATCCCTTCTCAAAACCTCTAAGTAAACCTGAATAGCTCGAAGCGTAGTGGTTTCTTGGGTACTCAATAATCTTGCAAGGGCTGATTCAACCAATGCCTCTTGCTGGCGAAACAAATTCCGAGTGCTATTTCCATCAAAAAGGAGTTGAGTAATTTTTAAGCTCCGCTCCACGCGTGTCATGTCTAGACCATCTTTTCCAAGTGCTCGTGTCGTGGTGTTATTCGATTCTTCGTGGCCACCTGAAAAAATGAAATCTACCGATGGGAGAAGACTGCCGCGAACTTGGTTCTTGAGCTGCTCGGCTGCTTTTACACTATACGCACTAGCTTGAATATCTGGGTTGGTTTTGAGTGTGATCCTTACTGCTTCTTCCAACGATTGACCCATCAATTCCGAGGGCTTAAAAACAAAAAAACAAAAAACTAAGACCAGACCTTGAAAGTTAAACTTCATTTTTGCTTTTCCAAATCGAGAACCCTCTATTCTTAACCAACGTTAACCTAAAGTCTAACGACATATTTAGATTCTATTAGTTAAGAATTATTCCTTCTGAATTCTGGCCGAAAACTGTAAATGCAGACCACACGTAAGGATAACCCCACTGCGGGGACCGCATCAGATCTATCTGAGCTTTTCTAAGTGCCTCTCTAGCTGAGTTGCCCTCAACTAATAAACGATAGAATATAGTCATTAGGGCTTTTGTACCTGCGTCACTAACCTCCCACAAAGAGCTAACGATCTCTCCTACGCCTGCCTCTTGGAAGGATCTCCGCAAACCATATATGCCCTCTCCCTCATGAATTTCTCCAAGACCCGTTTCACAAGCAGACAGAACCACTAGTTTTGTGCCAAACAAATCAAGATTCAAAACCTCCATAGCGGTGAGAACCCCGTCATTAACTGAATCGACCTCACCAAGGAAAGCAGCATTTTTATTAATGCCAGCAAATGCAAGACCTGATCGCAGGAGAGGATTATCCCCTGGCGGGGGAACCTCGACTTCCATCGAGCGTTGCATCTTGAGAATTCGTTTTCTTAAGGTCTCGTCAGCTTCAAGAAAAAAACCATGCGTCGCAATGTGAAGGACTTCCGGCTGGAGCACCCTTTCTAACAAAACTCGCTCTTTTGCCGAATTCCCTAGGTACAGCCTTGGCAAGTCGCCACTTGTCATTACTTGATTAGAAATCACCTTGCCCTCTTCTTCTGCTCCTGGAAGAGGCGAGAAACTTAGCCCACGCAATCCGTTACCCGCGCCCCGGATACCAAGATTCATGGCCGAGGCCCTTTTCTCAGATTCACTCTCTGAGCGGAATTGGTCAATGATCTCTGAGGAATCATAGTCCGGCCCGGCAAATATAACTAAGTCTCCGCTGGTTGAACTCGATGTTTCGGAGAGAATGTCGGAGCTAGAGGTAAGAAAATTCAACTCAATCTCCTCTATCAAATAATTCTCATCGGGATTGATCAACGCATTGTAAGGCACCACATTAGCGAGCCCATCAGGCACCAGATATACATAATCAATTTCTCCGATAATATCCGCCACGGGCGCCCAGAGAATGTCATAAGCCGATTGTCCAATTTCGAGTAGTTCATCCTCATCAGCGAACTCATCCTGAATAATCTCACGATATTCTTGTATCGAGTCCGCGATTTTCCCCATGTCCCCGAATTCAACTATTCGATAGTCCACATCTCCAGTCTTGGTCTTAATCATCACGCCGGCTATAAGCCTGCGCTCACCTTGTTTCTCGCAAACAAACATGTCTACTAACGCAGAGTTGTCTCTTAGCGCTCTCTCTAAGCTTTCTACGCTGTGCTTTTTTATTGAAGCACGAAACTTTTGGCTATGCCTTCCCAATTCAGCTTCCATTGCATCAACTTCCTTTTCTAGCTCGAAGAGTGTTCTGGGATGTTGCTCTTTCGTGACTGCGGTTGGCCCGGACAATGTCAAAGCGGCTAACTTTTTTCTTTCGAGCTCTAGTTTTTTTGAAAGTTCGGATAATTTAGGGTCTCTTGAAAACCTGCTGATTTGCTGGATTTGAGAATTTATCTTCAACAGAATACCTTTTCTTTGCATGCTTGCTTCGATCATTTTCTTTCCGGAATCGTGATTACCAAGGTCTGTAAGCAAACTGAGATACGCAAAGAACTCGGGACGATGAACTCGAATGTAACCTTCCCGCGCGTTCTCACCCACAGCCCAGAGCATTTGATCGAAAAACTCTGTGCGTCGATTCATTACTAATTCTCGATAGGAGGCTGCCTCATCTAAATTCTCTAAAACTTCGTACAGCGCAGCTAATTCATTTAAGATCTCAAAAACATAGGGATGCTTAGGGCCTAATAAACTCTCAGAAAGTTGCAAGGCCAACAAAAGCTCCTCCTCTGCGGGTTTCAACTTTTTTTGCAAACGAAAGACTTTCCCATAGTCTATATGAGATCGAATAGTGTCGATGTGAAGTTCGCCAAATTTTTCCTTTCTCCGAGTTAAAGCTGTATAAATAAATTTAGCGGCAACTTCATATTTTTCTTGGCGCAAATAAACTCTTCCTAAATTATTGACGGCTTTGAGCACATTAGGATGATCCTCTCCGAGTTGGTCTCCCCACTTCTGAATCAGATCAGAGAAGGTTTGAACCGCACTGGGATAATCTTCCATAAGCATATAAAGGAATGCCAGATTATTCAGGATGGCGTATGCATCAGGATGATCTTGACCTAAAGAGCTTATTAGATTTTGATAGCTGCTCTTGTATAAAGATTCGGCCTCCTCAAAGTTTCCTTGGCTCTCAAACAAGAGTGCAAGGTTATTTCTTATACGAGAAGTTTGGGGATGAGAATATCCATAAATGTCTTCAGATGAATCTAACGCGCTTTTTAAAAGTGGTTCAGCTTGGTCATAGATACCTAATTGCTCATAAAGATTACCCAGATTATTTTTTGAAACAAGCGTCGTCGGGTGCAGATCGCCAAGACCAGCCGAGGCTTCGTTGACGACATACTGAAAATCCATTTCTGCTTCGGCAAACATACTTAGACGCTGATAAATCCCACCTAGATCTAACCTGGTATTGAGATAATTGACTGTTTCATCTAGACCATCTTTATGAAGCTCCATAACTAAATCTTTTAAAACAATGGAAGCTTTCTTTAAATCACCTGAATCAACGTAAACTCTGCTCAGATAACTCGATGCTTTTCTTTCAAGAGCTTTGTATCGCTGAGTTTTTGATAGATCTATCATCTTCCCAAGCAATTTTTCAGCATCCTCCAGGTCTCCCTTTTGCCGAATTAGTTCGGCGAGGTCGATCAGATTCTCTACTGCGGGAGGATCGGATTCTTTTCGGAGAAAGTTATAATCACCTGCAATCTTTTCGCGGGCTTCATAAGCTCTCGCGAGATCACCTCGTTCTGAGAAGAAAGTTGCTAAAATCGAATGGCATTCCAGAGCCTTTGGATGGAAATTTGCAATCACCGAATCGTAAACTCCGCAAACGTAACCCAAGATTCCAAGAGCAGATTCAATATCTCCAGAGGAACGATAAGCAAAGGAAAGACGCTCGTACTCTTTCAGGGTCAAAAAGTGAGTAGGTCCAAATATTGATTCCATTGTTTCTGAAATAATATTCCTTAGGTTTATAGCTCTGTCATAGCTCTCGCCACGCTCATAGATTTTTGCTAATTTAGAAGCAATTGAGATGGTCTGAGGATGTGCGTTGCCTAGCAGATTTGCCGATTGATTGAGGGCTTTGCCATAAGATTCGCTTGCTCTGCTCAGATCACCCATCTCTAA
>JAYYDI010000064.1:0-10572 GCA_036161055.1 Pseudomonadota bacterium | reverse complement strand
CGCCATAACCGGGGTTAACAGACATAATCAGAATTATGTCTATTTGATCAGCAACATATTCCAGGTGATCAAGCGGTGTAGCAGGATTAAAAACCAGTCCCGCTTTACAACCAACTTGCTCTATGAGCCTCAAAGATCGGTCAACATGTTCGGAAGCTTCAGGATGAAAGGTTATATAATCTGCTCCGGCATCTCCAAACGCCTTGATCAGATCATCAACGGGTTTCACCATCAAATGGACATCTATCGGAGCTGAGATCCCATAGGCTCGAAGATCTGCACAAATCTTCGGCCCAAAAGTTAGCACAGGTACGTAATGATTATCCATGACATCAAAATGAATCATGTCTGCGCCCGCACTTATTACCTCAGAGACCTCTTCTCCCAAGCGCGCAAAATCCGCGGAAAGTATCGATGGAGCTAGTTTCTTAGTCATTGGAAAAATCCAAACGTTTTTGAAAGTTCCTCATTTAATCCTAATTTTTGTAACCTGCCAGATCGCCGACCTCTTGCCTCAACTTGTTGAGCCGCTCGGGAGATCCTACGTCATACCAAGCACCATCATACTTCAACCCGCTCAATAACCCCATAGAAATTGCTTTGAGGAACACGTCAGCCAAAGGAAATTTTGAATCTGAAAAACCGTCAAATAATTTCGGAGATAAAACAGAGATTCCAGAGAAGGTAAGGTTTACAGGTTCGGTCGAACTCGGGGGCAGGAGTTTACCTTCACAGTCGAGAGAGAAATCCCCGCTATGATTATGCTCGGGGTTTTCAACAAGTATAAGCTTACCAAGTGAGTTACTATCTAAGTCTAGCTTCAAATCGGTAAAGTCAAAATCAGTAAAAATATCGGCATTTACGCATATAAAAGACTCATTTCCAAAGAAGGGCAACGCTTTTTTTATTCCGCCCCCTGTCTCGAGCACTTCAGATTCTTCTGAGTAAACAATTTGGATATCGGGAAAAGTTCTGTCCTCCAAAAAGCTTTTGATCATATCACCATGGTAATGAAGATTAATCATGACTTCTTTTACGCCGATCGCTTCGAGTTTTTCTAGGTGGTAGAGAATAAGAGCCTTTTGATTGATTTCTATCAGGGCTTTGGGGATCTTTAGTGTTAATGGCCTTAGTCTTTTTCCCAGACCAGCCGCTAAAATCATTGCTTTCATTTCGTTCCTACTTGATGGGCACAAAAGTCTCAGATATCGGGATAATTTCTTCGACTAAGAATCGGGTAAACTCATCAAATTCCGAGTATCTCTCGACTGAAGACTGCAGGTAATTTAATACTCTGGGGATATGCGAGAGATATTTAGGCTTCCCGTCTCTCAAATTCAGGCGAGCAAATATACCTGCGCATTTTAAATGTCTTTGGATACCCATAAAGTCGAACTTTTCTTGGAACGAGAAATCTCTTTCTAGTGTTCCTTTCTTCAGTAATGCTTGATGGAAAAAATCTGCCTCCGAATGCAACAGGGAAGGACTCAGATCCACGTAACAATCTTTCAGTAAAGAAACAAGGTCATAGGTAACTGGGCCAATCACCGCATCCTGAAAATCAATTACAGCTACTGAAAGACTTTCGGAGAGCATTAAATTCTTAGAATGATAATCTCGATGAACAAAAACTTGGGGTTGATCAAGGGCTTGTTCTGCTAAAAATGAGTAGACCTCCTTTAAAAATCTTTGCACGCTTTTTGACGGTTTGATCGACAAATAATTTTTTACAAACCACTCATCAAAGAGGGTCATTTCTTCGAGAAGCTTTTTCTCGTTATAGAAAGGAATGTCGCAAGAAACATCTTGCATTTTTATTAACTCATTAATCGCCAACCTGTATAAACTGCCGCTGGTAATTGGGTCTTTTTCAATCTCGTCTAGGAACAAACGATCGCCAAGATCTGAAACCGCCAAATAACCGAAATCAAAATTAAATGCTTGTACCAGAGGACAAGGAATTCCTGATTTTTGGAGTGCCGCAGCTATTTTTACGAAACTCTGGTTATCCTCCATTTCGGGCGGCGCATTTACAAATACCAATCCCCCCGAGTTGTTTGAGAATCTAAAATAACGGCGAAAACTTGCGTCGTCAGAAAAATTCAAGAGATCTCCTTCGACACGGACCTTCATTTGCGAACAAATGTTTCTCGCCCACTCTGAAAAATGATTTGAAGCAAAATCTTCCATAAAACCAACTGACCAACACTAACTAATGCTTTATCATCCTCACTCAAACAAACATTTTCCGCAACAATATACCCGATGAGAATTATTCTAGCTTTAGTCTTGACCGCAACTTGTTCTGTCTCCATTTCCGAGACAAAGCCTGATCAGGAGAAAAATGAGAGTCCTATAATGGGAGAATGCGGATGGACAGAAGAGAATTCGTTCGAAATAGGTTCAAATGATGAAAAAATAAGGATCAGCGCCGACAATGCATCTTATGAAGAAGACGATATAACTGCACTCTCAGGAGATGTAAAAATAACAGGTAGAGGCCAACAAATAAGAGCATCCCAAATCACTATTGACAATAGCACCCAATCATATTCTGGAGAAGGTGCAATATCCCTAAATAAACCAGATTTTTTAATTCGTGGAGAAAGAATCCGGGGCAATCTGCTCGAAGAAACTGCTGATTTAGAGGACGCTAGTTTCCTCCTCAGAGATTCTCTTTTAAGAGGAAGCGCAGATAGCCTTAGACAGGAAAAAGATACTGTTTCAATATTGCAAGGCACCCTAACCTCTTGCGAATCGAAAGATAACACATGGAGACTAACGAGCAGTCAAATCAAATTAAAGAAGGCAGAGACCTTTGGGTCGGCCAGTAATGTTGTCCTGAGAGTTAAAGGACTGCCGATTGGTTATTTGCCTTTCATGCAATTCCCCGTGGGGAAAGAGAGAAAAACGGGCTTTCTTTGGCCGGCTATCGGGCATTCTAAACGTGGCGGAACCGATTTAGCGATACCCTATTATTTCAATATTTCTCCCTCAAAGGATGCTATCTACACTTTAAGAAGCATTTCTCAGCGGGGATTGATGCACGAAGGAGAGCTCCGATTCCTAAATTCATATAGCAAAAACGCTATTGGATCTGCCTTCCTGCATAAAGACAAACAAACCGCACCAGGCAGAAATGAGGAGAATAAAGAAGATGACCGCTGGCTTTTACAAATAAATCACAGGGGAAGAAACGGGCCATGGTCATCTAGGATCAACTATACGAACATTTCCGATATATACTATTTCGACGACTTGGGTGATTTCTCAAGTTCTGATTCTGAATTTACTAGATTTCAAAACAGAACGAACGCTTCATCACTGCTTCAGATGGGATCTCTTCAATATGCTGGAAGAAGATGGAATGCCAATTTTGAATTCCGAAATTTTAAATCGTTGGAACTAACAGAGCCTAAACAATATTCGATGCTGCCTCGACTCACTCTCTCAGGAGGATTAAAACTCGGGCCAGTCAATACAGAAGGATTTCTTCAAGCAACCGAATTCGACTCAAACGCAGATGAGTCCCCCACCGGAAGGCGATTAGTATTAGATGTTCATTTAGGTAGCGAATTCAAGAGGCCTTGGGGGTTTATCGAGCCATCTTTTCGTGCTTTAACCAAGAGATATAAAATAGATAAGTTAGAAAGCACTCAAGTCGAAAGAGAAACAGTATCCGCGGTCCAGACCGCTCTGGCATCTGGGCTTATTTTTGACAGGCCGGTATCTTTTTGGGGAAAAAACTTTTATCAAACACTTGAACCTCGCGTGCTTTATTTGTCCAGCCATGAAACAAACACCGACTCTATTCCAAGCTTTGATTCGGTGGAACTCTCTAATGGGATAAACCAAATTTTCAGAAAAACTCGATTTTCCGGGTTTGACCGCATAGGAAATTCTCATCAAATCTCTTCTATAGTAAAAACCTCAATGATAAGTGCCAGCAGAGGGAAAGAAATTTTCTCGGCAAGCTTAGGAAAAGTTTTTTATCTGCAGGAATATAAAAAAATATCCAGAGACTTTTTAAAACAAGATGAAACAAGCAAGAAATCGCCGTTAGTCTTTAGTGCATCTGTCACTGGCGAGCGTTTCGATGTCATAGGAGATTACGAGCTTAGTACCGCTGAAAACCAATCCAACAGAGGTTTCTTGGGTATACGATATTCGCCATCTGACTCTTCATCTTTCAACATTAATTACGCAATGAATTCGGACAATCCTCATCGGGATAAGGACAACTATGAGAGCGAAGAAATTGATTTGGCATTTGCAGTTAAACTCAGAGAAGATTTGAAAATATTAGGTAGATGGAACTATGGCTTAAGTTCGAAACAGACTCTTGATAGTTTAATTGGATTTGAATTGGATGATTGCTGCTGGTCAGCAAAATTAGTTTTAAGGCGTTATAGAGAAAAACTAAGAGAGAACTTTTTCACTGATAGAGAGTCACCAGAAAATTTTTTCCAACAGCGTCAAGAAACTGGAATATACTTTGAATTCGAGCTAAAAGGTCTTGCGTCGATAGGAAGAAGGATAGATAGCCTCCTAGATTATTCTCTGCAAGGTATAAAATAACGGAGACTTTAAATTTGGAAATCAAAATTCAGCATATAAATTCGGCTTTTGTGTCAATACTTATACTTTTGCTCTCGCTCCACGCAAAATCAGCAACAAAAATCATCGACAGAATTGCCGTAGTTGTAGACGAAGATGTGATCATGCAGTCAGAACTTGCGGAAAGATTTAAAGAAGTAAGATCCCAAATATCGAGCCAAAAAAATGCTCGGATGCCTGCAGAGGATGTTCTGAAACAGCAGATTAAAGACCAAATGATCATCGAAAGCCTCCAATTACAAAGAGCTGAGCGCGCAGGAATAAGAGTAAGTGATGAGGAGATCAATGATACTCTCGCTCAGATTGCGAAGGAGAACAGTCTATCTTTGAGCGATTTTAAAAACGCGCTTGCGGCTGATGGTATAAGTTGGAGTGGAATGCGTTCTCGGGTCAGCAGGGAGCTAAAGATCAATAGGCTGCAACAAGGAATTATGCGCCGAAGAATTCAAGTTTCCGATCAGGAGGTGCAAAACTTTTTGGCCAGCGACCTCGGTTCTAACCTAACCGCAGATCAGTATCGCCTCGGGCATATCCTAATATCGATACCGGAAAATGCGTCTAAGAGCGATATCAAAAGTGCACGATCTCGAGCAAATTCTATTTTTTCAAAGATTGGAGAAGGAGATGATTTCCGGGCATTAGCTATTGAATTCTCTTCTGGACAAAATGCTCTCGAAGGGGGGGACTTAGGTTGGAGAAAAGCGGCTCAGCTCCCAACTATTTTTTCTGATCTCGTAGAAGATATGGAAGTTGGGGAGACCAGGTCTCCCATAAAGAGCGGGCGAGGGTTCCACATTCTCAAATTGCTCAATAAACGCGGAGCATCGACAGAAGGAAAAATTGCGCAAACAAGAGTAAGGCACGTACTAGTCCAGCCTAACGAAATCAGGTCTGAAAGCGAAGCGAATGAGCTAGCGTTATCATTACGAAACGAAATTGTTGAAGGCCGAGATTTCGAGGAGATCGCTAAGCTATATTCTGACGATCCCGGCTCAGCGCTCAGCGGAGGCGATTTAGGTTGGTCGCGAAAGGGCATTTTTGTCCCAGAATTCGAAAAAGTAATGGCAGAATCAGAAAAAAACGAGTTAAGCAGCGTTTTCAAAACCGTACATGGCTACCATTTTCTTGAAGTCACAGATAGAAGGATAGAGGATTTTTCTGAGCGCTATCGCATGAGCCAAGCGGAAAATTTTCTTAGGAATCAAAGGTTCGATCAAGAACTAAATAATTGGTTACGGGAAATACGTGAAGATGCCTTCATCGAATCTAAAAACTGAACTCAAGATTGGGATATCCGCTGGTGAACCTGCCGGGATAGGGCCAGACGTCTGCGTTCAATCTTTTGAAGCATTAAGCTCGATAGCTAACATAATCTACTACGCGGACCCTGACGTTTTAAAAACTCGCTCAGAGTTATTGGGTAAATTTGTGCCAATAAATAACCTTGAGTTAAACACCTTCGATTCAGCGATGATGAACGTTTTCCCGAAGAAAACTAACGCAGCGGTTATTGCAGGACAAGGCAACGTCAAAAATTCCGTTTATGTGATCGACTGTCTGAGAGCAGCAGTAAAGGACGCAATCAGCGGAAAAATATCAGGAATCGTGACCGCTCCAGTAAATAAAGCAATTATAAATGAGGCGGGTATCGATTTTTCTGGACATACAGAATGGCTTGCGCAAGAAACGAACACCAAAGACGTAGTTATGATGCTCGCTACGGAGAACTTAAGAGTCGCCTTGGCTACTACTCATATGCCATTATCCCGCGTTAGCCAAGCTATTAATCCAGAAAAATTAGAGCGAACGATTGCTATCATACAGGCAGATCTAATAAAACGTTTCAAGATCTCGGAGCCATCTATCTTGATAACTGGTTTAAATCCGCACGCAGGCGAAATGGGATATCTAGGTAGAGAAGAACAAGAAGTTATAATACCTGTTATCAAGAAATTAAAAATGAAGGGTTTCGATTTAAAGGGACCGATCCCTGCGGACACAGCCTTCAACCAAAATACCTTACAAGGAATAGATGCAGTTTTAGCTATGTATCATGATCAAGGGCTTCCGGTAGTCAAGTACGCTGGTTTTGGAAGTGCAGTAAATATTACTCTCGGGTTACCAATAATTCGAACATCAGTGGATCACGGCACAGCTTATGAACTAGCTGGGACCGGAATGTCTGATTATAGAAGCATGATTTCAGCAGTAGAGTGCGCCCTAAAAATGGCTGGTTAATTGTGATTCAAGCAAGAAACAGATTTGGCCAAAACTTTCTGATCGAAAAATCGATCATTTCTAGAATTATTGAATCGCTAAAGATCTCATCCAACGATAACATTATAGAAATTGGTCCTGGCAAAGGTGCGCTAACTGAAAAACTTGTCGAGTCAAATTGCACTTTATCTCTGGTCGAAATAGACAGAGATTTAGTTGAGACTTTAAGAAAAAAATATCGGGGGCTCTCAATCGTTAATGAAGACATTTTGAAAGTAGAGTTTAGTGCTCTTTTTGGCGGCGAGCCCAAGAGAATAATAGGGAATCTTCCATACAATATCTCTACGCCTTTACTCTTTAAATTGAGTAACATTAACGAATGGATCATTGATATGCATATAATGTTACAAAAGGAGGTTGCAGAGAGAATTGTTTCTAATCCTTCGAGAAAAGAGTACGGCAGGTTATCAGTATCCATGCAGCTTTTTTGGGAAGCAACTAAGCTATTTGATGTAGCGCCAACCGCTTTTTCTCCCAAACCAAAAGTTAACTCAACCTTCATGTGCCTTAAACCGAAGAAGAAAACAAATTTTGATCGCGATCTCATGAATCGATTGTTGACTTCAGCTTTCTCATCAAGGCGAAAAACCCTCAAAAATGCTCTCAAAAATTATTTAGACGAAAACGAGTTAGAATCATTAGACATAAACCCTCGCTCGCGACCAGAAAACCTTGTTCCTGCAGATTTCATACGTTGCGTAAATTTCTTAAAGAAAAAAAAATGACCACTTTTATCGTTGGTGACGTGCAAGGGTGTTATCAAGAATTAGAAGAACTCTTGACCAAATGCGGTTTCGAAAAAGGCAACGATCATCTGTGGCTAGTTGGCGATCTTATTAATCGAGGTCCAGAAAATGTTGCTGTCTTAGATTGGATAATTAACACTCCTAACGTTACATCCGTTTTGGGCAATCATGATCTACATTTCCTAGCTATTGCGCTTGGGAGGAAAAAACAAACAAAAGGCGACACATTAGACGATTTACTAGAATCACCACGGCGGGATATTTACATCGACTACTTAAGAAACCTGCCATTAATCCACACCACTGCGGGAAATGAAAAAGTGTTAGTTCATGCTGGTTTGCCACCGAATATCGATATTCAAAGCTGCTTAAGTTTGGCAAATGAGGTGGAAGAGGTTCTTAAATCAGATCGAATTACCAGCTTTCTAAACTCGATGTATGGGGATAGTCCAAGCGCCTGGAGTGAGACTCTGAAAGGGAAAGACAGGCTTAGATTCATCACTAATTGCTTCACGAGAATGAGATATTGCAGCAAAGATGGAGAACTCGAACTCACTCATAAAGACTCAGCTCCGCCTGCCGGATTTCAACCCTGGTATACCCACGAGCGTCTTGACCAAGTCAAAGTTTTCTTTGGACATTGGGCAGCAATTGATGGAGAAACAGGAGTCGGTTGGGCAACCGCACTTGATACTGGCTGCGTATGGGGTCGGAAGCTCTCTGCATATAATCTTGATAAAAATTGTTTGGTAAACGTTAATGCAAGATCGGTGAAAAAATGAAGGCATATTTGGTGGGCGGGGCGGTTCGCGACACTCTTCTTGGACTCGAACCGAGAGAGAGAGACTTTGTGGTTATCGGCAGCTCGATCGACGAAATGCTCAAAGCAAATTTCATAAAAATCGGAAAAACATTTCCAGTGTTCCTTCATCCAGACACCAAGGAGGAGTACGCATTAGCTCGAACCGAAAAGAAAACGGGGAAGAAGCATACGGATTTTGTGTGTGATTTCTCTCCATCGGTAAGCTTAGAAGAAGACCTCTTCAGGCGTGATCTAACTATGAACGCTATGGTCATTAATGATTTTGGTGACATAGTCGACCCTTTTAATGGTCAAAAAGATATAGAGGCTCGACAGCTAAGACATATTTCTGATGCTTTTTGCGAAGATCCCTTGCGTATCTTACGAGTAGCCAGATTTTTAGCTCAACTCAGCGACTTTGAATTCTCTGTGCACCCAAAAACGCACAAAATGATCAAGACGATGGTTGAAAATAAGGCCCTGTCAGACATTAGTGCAGAGAGAATTCTGATAGAAATGGAAAAAGCATTGAGCAGTAATAAGCCGTCAGTTTTCTTTTCTTACCTTGATGAGGTGGGCGCCACAAATATCCTCTGGCCTGAGCTAAAACTTAAACTCGAAAAAACTCTAGATTCAATCGAGAAGGATAAAACCGATGCGAGATTCTGTGCTCTATTAAGTTCACTGGAAAAAAATGAAATCGAGCGTTTTTGTCAACGTTTGAATATAGCTAATAAAAAAAGGGAGTTGGCTTTATTAGTCAATTCAGAAAAAGCAGCCTGGATGAATCTAAGGAATGCTTCTGCCACTGACATTATTAACCTTCTATATCGAGCAGATGCATTTAGGAAAAGAGACAGATTCAAAAAGTTTAATACCGTTTGTGCTGTATTAACAGATAAAAATTTTGAAGGCACATGGACTCGAATATATCAGGAAGCGAGGGAGACCAAGTTAAAAAATTTTGAGACCAAAGGCATCGACGGACCAGGGCTAGGTGCTAAGCTTAAGGCTAAACGCATTGCACAGGTCAAGACCAGAAATGGACTCTAAAGTCCTACTCATTACTGGAGGAGCTAAAAGAATTGGCGCCGAGATTGCCAAAAAATTCCATGACGAAGGCTTCAATGTAATATTGTCTTTTCAATCATCGAGCGCAGAGGCGACAGAGGTTGCTAGTAAGCTTAATAAATTACGCAAGAATTCTGCTGTAGCTAAAAAAATTAATCTTGCTAAGTTAGACACACTTGATCTATTTTTTCGTGAATGCCAACAAACTTTTGGGCCATTAACTTGCCTTATAAATAATGCTTCGGTGTTTGCTCCGACTGATCTCAAAAATATCTCAGCAACAGAAATTAGAAGGACTCTCGATATAAATCTGATAGCGCCAATTTTGCTCTCAAAAAACATGGCTTTTCAAAAAGAGAAAAGCTCAATAATCAATATTTTGGATATATTTGCCGTGAAGCCCTTAACCGACTATTTTTCGTACACTATATCAAAAGCAGGACTAAGGATGGCCACCAAAGCCTTGGCGAAGGAGCTTGGACCAAATATTCGAGTTAACGGAGTTTCTCCGGGAATAATTATTTGGCCCGAGGGCGATGTAAATAAAGAATTCATGTCCACTGATATTGTGCGAGGGCTTCCGCTGAAAAAAAAGGGCGAGCCCTCAGACATCGCAAGTGCATGTTATTTCTTAGCAGAAGCCGCGCCCTTCATCACTGGGGAAATAGTCACCGTGGATGGAGGACAAAGTCTCAATTAGTTTTGTTACATCGTTTACTAAATACCTATGTCCGTTCGGTAACTTTGTCGAGAAAAACGAATCTTATCGACAGATTCATATGATTTGTTTTTGGCCTCTGCTATTCCAGAGCCCATGAACGACACCGCAAAAACTTTGCCACTATTTCCGGATGCAACGAATACTTGACCAACCTCTGGAGAGTTCGCTAATTTCCATCCTGCACATACTCTCTCCCTCCGCTTCCTAAAACCAAGATCTTATTAGTGTCTAAAATGCCTTCGGCCAGTAAATAACATGGCTATTCCCGCATCGTTCGCCGCTCGAATTACTTCTTCATCTCGCAAAGAACCACCTGGCTGGATAATAGCTCCGATACC
>JAYYDI010000063.1:0-5527 GCA_036161055.1 Pseudomonadota bacterium | reverse complement strand
TATTTGGTAAAGGTAAAATTTTAGCGATAAACGAAGACTATGTTCTGATTAGTAGAAACGGCCGAAAGGAAAGAATCGTTTTCTCCGACCATCAATTTCGAACAAAGAAAAATAATAGTTCGCTCTTAAAGTCAGAGCTGGAAGAAAATAAAACTAAAATTAAAGCGGATATCCCAACAACTATTGTTTCAAAATTTGATCAGAAAATTTTAAAAAAAACAGTGGGGAATAATCTTACTAGTCAGATCAACATGAAAGAGAAATTCATGAATAGGCCCTCAGAGGCACTCAGCGAGTTGGGTGTGACACGAATGAGTACGGGAGAGATAGGCTATAAGATCGACAGGAATGCTGACAAAAGAATCCTGCAGGCCGGTCTTCAAGAAGGCGATCGTATTCTTTCAATAAATGGGCAGGCGCTTGACAGCGGCATGGCTGAAAAGGATATTGCAAGGCAAGCCATGTCTGCCGGTAGGCTTCGTGTCGAAGTCGCCCGAGGAGAGAGAAGATTTTTTCTCACCGTTCCCGTTCCTAGAAGAGATAATTAACATTACAAAACAGTCAATGAACAAACAATGTACAAACGAAAAAAAAGCAAATTTTTTATAAGCCTTCTCATATTTTTGTCATTTGGAGTCAAAGCTGAGACAGGAACTTGGAGAATAAACCTAAAAAACGCCGACATTCGTGAATTCGTTACTCAAGTTTCAACAATTACAGGGAAAAGCTTCATCATCGATCCGAGAGTTAAAGGCAACGTTACGGTTATTTCATCTGCTTCCATGACTGCCCCCGGGATCTATGAGCTTTTCTTATCTGTTTTAAGAGTTCATGGTTATGCGGCGGTTCCAAATGGAGATGTAATAAAAATAGTGCAACAGGTTTTGGCAAAACAAAGTAGTAATCCAAGAGACTTCTTTAACAATCAGTCTTCAGAAGAGCTTATAACATCTGTGTTGCCAGTAAGAAATTCGCCCGCTGCTGACTTAGTGAAGATACTGAGGCCCCTAATCCCCCAATATGGGCACATAGCAGGTATAGACTCTCCAAATGCGCTGATAATAAGCGATCACGCAGAGAACGTGGCACGTATGGCAAAGATGATAGAACGCATTGATATTTCAGAAAATCAGGCCATCGAGATTATTTCTCTAAACGAAGCCTGGGTTGAAGATATGGTCGAGCTCTTAAAGGAGATCGCCCCGGATCAAATCGGTTCCAACGCGAAGGGTCCAAACAAAATTTCTATTGTGGGAAGTACCAGAACTAACTCACTCATAGTTAAAGGCCAAAAAGAAACAGTTAGAAAGATCCTCAATCTTATTAAGCGTTTGGACGTTCCTGCCAATAGGTCTGGCTCGACTCAGGTTATTCGCCTTGCTCACTCTGATGCGAGCGAACTCGCCGAATTGCTCAAGAATATAATAAACACCGAAAAATCAATTGAAAACGAGAACGCAGTGAAAGCGAGTATTCAAGCCGACGAAGCTTTGAACGCACTCGTAATCAGAGCAGCCCCATCAACGATGCTTGAAGTCAAAGATATAATTGAAAAGCTCGACGTACGCCGATTACAGGTTCTTATCGAAGCAGCTATCGTCGAGGTAACGTCGGACTTTACGCGCCAATTGGGAACAGAGCTTTTTGTTGCTAACACCTCTTCGAACAATAAAACTATACCTATTGGATTGACAGCGCCATCAGGGACACTTGCTCAAATTCTTCAAGGCATTGCTCTGGGGACGCAACAATCGGCAGATCTCGGTGCAGCGCCTCTAATTGCTGCAGGAAGGGAAGATTCTGACGGTACTAGTTTCGGAATCATTATCAGAGCTCTCGCGGGCAACGGTGATATAAACCTGTTATCTACTCCCAGCATAACTACAATGGATAACAAACCAGCCAAGATCGTAGTGGGCCAGAACGTTCCATTCCGCACTGGTTCAACCGTTACCGGCAGTGACGGCGCCTCGAACCCGTTCACGACCATACAAAGAGAGGACGTTGGCTTGACATTAGAGGTTACACCCCACGTTCACGATGGGAATCTTGTAAGACTAGAAGTCCATCAAGTCGTTTCGGAAGTAGATCCTGCGTCGCTCAATGCGATTGGGGCAGCGGGTAGTGCAGACTTAATCACCAACAAAAGGGAGATAAACACCACCATACTGGTTGATAATCAAGAGGTAATTATTCTTGGCGGCTTAATTCGAGACAAAGAAACTATCAGCAACTCTAGAGTCCCCGTTTTAGGTAGCATCCCTGGCTTGGGTTTGTTGTTTAAAAGTAGCAACAAATCGATCGAGAAACAAAACCTTCTAGTATTTCTGAGGCCCACAGTACTTGACAGCAGACCTTCAATTTCTAGGGTTACAAATAGAAAGGTTGGTGCTGTCTATGAGATAGAGATTGAGGGTACCAATTCATCTGATATTGTCTATGATCTTTTCAATGGAAAAGCTCCCCAAAAATAGGGGCCCTTCGTGTTTTAACGACGGCCCCATTTTTTCTATAGTTGAAAAAATTATGTCTTTTTGGATTGAGCCCAAAGTGAAGGGCTTGGAGGGCTTTAAATCCGATTTAGGGTTTAGAACCAAAATTTGTTACGCCCTCTTGTACGAATCCACTACTGATTTAGCTTTACTAAAAATAGCTTGCAAGGCCCACAAACTGCCTACACCCTTTGGAAAAAACTCTGCTTCTTTTTTTTTCATAAGAAGATCGGAGGGCTTATTGGGAAGAAAAACTGTCCTAAGAGTTCCACCTCAAATCTCCCAAATAACAAACACTACAAAAAAGACTTCGCAGGAGAAAACATTAGTTGTGCCAGTCTCTTTTTTTTGGGGACATCAACCAGAGAGAGAAAACTCAATAGGAAAACTTATTTTCTCAGAGGATTGGAAAAGAACCAGCCAAGCAAAAAAAATCATTGCGACAATGTTCTACCGAAAGCATATTTACCTCGAGTTTGGAGAATTTTTTGATTTTTCTAGTATCACTGCTGATAGCACGAGTGTTCCGAGAAAGACTAGAAAAATTCTCCGAATTCTTCGAACAAATTTTAAAAATCAAAAACGAGCGGTTCTTGGTCCAGATCTATCCAACCGAGAAAAGCTTATAAAAACTGTCCTCGGTTCAAGCCGGGTAGGAGAGGCGATTGTTAGGGAGAGTTCTTATCTTGGCATCAAAAAAATAAAAGCGAAAAAAAAAGCTGGTAAATACGCACGTGAAATCTTTGCCGATCAATCTTACAGGACGGTGAGATTTTTCGACACCGTTTTGAACTGGCTTTGGAACAACTTATATAGTGGCCTTCAAGTTCACAACATCGAAAAAGTAAAAAAAATTGCGGAGACCCATGCCCTGATTTATGTGCCATGTCACCGAAGTCACATGGATTATCTTCTATTATCCTATGTTCTTTATAACAACGGATTAACACCTCCCCACATTGCAGCCGGGAAAAATCTTAATCTCCCGATTATAGGGAATTTGTTAAGGAAAGGCGGAGCTTTCTTTATGAGACGAAGTTTTCAAAACGACACTTTGTATAAAGCTGTCTTCGAGGAGTACCTCGGGCAACTTTTCTCAAAAGGGTTTAGTGTGGAATATTTCATTGAAGGTACAAGAAGTAGGACGGGGCGGATGCTAAAACCAAAAACTGGATTGCTAAGGATGACTGTTCAGAATTTCTTAAAAAACCCGACCAAGAAAATAGCTTTTGTTCCTGTCTATTTCGGCTACGAGCGCATAGTAGAGTCGCATACCTTTGAAGCCGAAATTAGAGGGAAAGCAAAAAAACCAGAGAACCTCTTTGATATCATTAAGATATTTCGATCGTTTAAAAACGATTTCGGTACTGTTAGGGTGAATTTTTCTTCTCCAATAGCACTGAGCGATTTCGTCGAAGAAAAAACCGTGAAATCAGGTAGTGAAAAGTATCAGAACTCTGATCAAAAATCCAAGTTTCTGAGTTCTGAGCTGGCGATACATCTAGCCTGTAAAATTAACGAGTCCCTAGTGGTTGGACCTATCAATGTTTTCGCTTCCGCGTGCGCAGTATCAAAAGGGAAGAATTTAGACAAAAACACCCTCCTTGAACGAATAGATCTTTTCAGGCTACTGGCAGCGGGATGCGCACCAAGAAATTCCTTCCTTGGGGAGAAGTCGAGTCTAGAGATTTTAAAATACGCAAGCACTATTCTTGGACTTACCGAAGATCACGACGAGGACGCAGTCATTAGCTTCCAAAAAACAGAAAATCAATCAGATCCATTCTTATATTACGCGAGCAACTCTCTACCGATTTTTATCCTGCCTGCCCTCGCATTAAATTTCATAAGGAACAAAAAAATTTTCTCACAAAAAGAACTCACTCTGTTTTTGAGTGCTCTATTTTACATTGCTAAGATCGAATATTTCTTGCCTTGGGATATAAAGGACATAGATGAGATCTCTAAAAGGATCCTTTCTGTTTTTGAAAAGAAAAATCTTGTTCGAACGAAAGATTCTTTGTTTCAGGCCAGCAATTACCAGTCAAAAGAGGCGGTGTTCAGCGACGAACTAGCAGCTTTAGGAACCGATTTCATCGAGTGCCTGCACGTGGTAGGGACCTTTCTTCTCCGCTCTGGGAACGATAAATCCCCTCGACAATTCAAAAAATTTATCAAAGCTCTTTCTTTAAGCGGAGAACCATCCCGAGCGATGGATCTCTCGTTATTGAACGACCGGGGCTTAAAGATCTTTGATTTGATCTACGAACTAGAGGAACAAAATATCTACAATGAGCATCATCAATTCGAACCGAGATTGAATGATCTATTAATGGCCACAGAGGCGGCCACGGACAAAGAGTTCCAGCGGATTATCGAGACAAGCCTCATGGAGATTCAAATGCCCAAGTAAATATCAAAACGAATCCTATCATTTTGAATGCGAAGATCAGCCTTTCTGATCTCGTCATAACCTGTTTTTAAAGGTCTTTTGACCACCAACCTTTTAAAATTACAACGAAATGCCCGCTTCAACAGCGATCCATCATTTATCTCGTTAGATAAAAATTTCTGGAGGTATTGCATGTCGCCTTTTGGCAAACTGGTTTTCTTTTTCTCAGGAAACATGGGATCGATATAGATCACATCCCAGGACGGGTGCTGAGAAAGAAAATCTCTAGAGTCGCTTTGATGCAAAGAAATTCGGTTTACTACCTTTTTTAAATCCGGGTCAAAACTCGCAGAACTTAATGCATCGTGGAGCAAAGTATGAATCACTCTGGATTTCTCGATCAGCGTAACATCGCATCCCAAATACGCAAGTAAGAAACCTTCCCTTCCCAACCCTGCGGTACAATCGATGACCTTTAAACCATGCCGGATTCCTACAGCTCTTGCTATTAGCTCACTAGCTTTTGATGCGGCTTTTAATCTGCGCAAAAATTTGGAAGAAGAAAAAGATAGTGATAGGGGCTTTTGAGAAGAGAAAGTGTCGCTTAAATAGTACCTTCCATTAGCAAGAGAAAGTCGATATC
>JAYYDI010000062.1:0-4339 GCA_036161055.1 Pseudomonadota bacterium | reverse complement strand
AAGCACAAGTGTTCAGTGACAACACTTTGCGGGTTTTCAGTCGCCTGAAACTTTAAAACGTCAGATGGCTACGTTTTGATGATGTTTACTTGGAATTAAACAGAAGTATTCTTGGCTTTTCACCTGGGATCGACAAGCTTTCTGAGATTACTAAAATTTTTTTCGCTCCATAAAAATCAAGTGCGGAGGGCAAGGTCAGGAGACATGTTATCTGCTGGTCGTAAAGCACAATAAAGAGCTGAATTTAGTCCAACATGCTGGAATACACGGAAGGACGAGACGAAGTAAGAGCATTAAAAAAAAACCGTCTAACAACGACCAGTTTTAAATTTTGAGTTCAGCGCTCTCTCTTCAAGATAATGTTGTCGCCTGTTTTTTTACGATTGGGTAAAACTTCTGCTCAGAAGATCAGCTAATTTAATTTGGATGGGAACCGCCTTTGTTGGGATACCAGCATCATAGACACCATCAGCTAGAGAAATATTTTGGACTGAGCGGGTCTATACTTAAAACTATATTATGACTGAGACAGCTGATAGATGTGTAATAAATTTAGACTGAAGCTGATTATTTGGGGCCTTTTGAAAAATCAAATAAATGTGTTGGCTTGGCATCCAGAAAGGTCAAAGGTTTTGATTAACTTTCGAAGAAGGTACCTATCCCAGCGGTATTCTAGGGAGACGTGATTTTCATGGGCTGTAGAGAAAACTTAATCGGATGGGCTGCTGGGGTAATCGATCTACCCAGAATATTGAAATGCAGACTACTGCAACTAGCAGACTGTGCAGGTCTAGCTGTGGCTCTATGGGTTGCATATGTCATGCGTCTTTCAGATTGGTGGCCTGAAATATGGATAAACAAGGGCTGGCCTTTGTTTATATTTGCACCTTTGGTGGGTGTAATTTTATTCGAAATTATGGGTTTCTATCAGATTCTTTCGCGGGGCCGAAACATGAGATTCTTAGCTCTTGCAAGTGCCGGAGTCATAGCCCTGCTTGTTATTTCATATGCCTTCATTTACGCAGCAGATCTCAGCGTGCCTAGAACTGTTCCTGCTTTGATGGCCCTCATACTCTGGATTTACTTGGCGGGGTCTAGGTTTATTTTAAACGAGCTATATTTGTGGCTCTCAACAACGAATGAACCAAAAAAAAATGTGGTGATATATGGGGCCGGCTCCGCTGGGGTCCAGTTGTTGTCACTTTTGGGCCAAATGGAGGACTTCCGAGTTCGAGGTTTCATCGATGATGATCCAAACTTACAAGGAAATACCCTTTCAGGAGTGAAAATTTTTTCTCGATCCAATTTCACCAAGATCATAGGAACCTCTGATATCGAGTTCGTCTTGCTCGCCCTTCCGTCAGCGAGGCGGGAAGAAAGGCAGTCGATAGTGAAATGGCTGATGCAATATTCAGTTACCGTGAAAACCATACCCTCTATAAAAGAGATACTGTCCGGGACGGAGATTGATACATTTAAAGACGTTGCGCTGGCAGATTTGTTGGGTCGGGACACTGTGGAGCCGGACGCCCAACTAATGTCAGCGAGTGTACTTAAAAAGTCGGTTTGTATCACCGGAGCTGGCGGGACCATCGGATCCGAGATCGCCCGGCAGGCGTTGTTACTGGGTGCAAAGCGATTGGTACTTTTTGAAGCCTCTGAATTTGCTCTTTATCAGTTAGAAGAATGCCTTAAGGAGATACTGAACGCGGAGAAAATCGATTGCGAGATAATTTCAATTTTGGGTTCTGTTACAAATCAAGAACTTTTGGATCATATATTCAGTCATTACGAAATTCAGACAATCTATCATGCTGCTGCTTACAAACACGTTCCCTTGGTCGAAAAAAATCCTTTTCAAGGCATCATCAATAATGCCTTTGGCACCAGGGTTGCTGCTGCTGCTGCCCAGAAGGCGGGGGTTGAGAGATTTATTTTGATTTCTTCTGATAAGGCTGTCCGGCCTACTAATGTCATGGGAGCGAGCAAGAGGTTAGCAGAGTTGGTGGTTCAAGATTTTGCGAACGGTCGACATTCAGGCTCCATTTTCTCCATGGTGCGGTTTGGCAATGTTCTTGGATCTTCAGGGTCTGTCGTACCTCTTTTCAAGAAACAGATAGAGAATGGTGGGCCGGTAACAGTAACTCACCCTGAGGTGAAACGCTTTTTTATGTCGGTAGATGAGGCCGCGTCATTGGTGATTCAGGCTGGTTCAATGTCCAAAGGTGGTGAGGTTTTCGTGCTAGATATGGGAGAAGGTATTCTGATAAAAGATTTAGCGGAATTGATGATTTCCTTAAGTGGTTTCTCCGTAAAAACAAAAGCCTCATCAAATGTGGGAATTGAAATTAAATTTGTTGGGCTTCGTCCGGGAGAAAAAATGGAGGAAGAATTGTTTCTTGGGGGCACATGTTCAGCCACTGAACACCCAAAAATTATGTCTTCAAACGAAGCAGGACTTAAAAAATCGGAAATATTTGACATATTTTCTAGTCTAGAAGAAGCGATTAAGGACTGTGATGCCAAAAAATTTGAGAGTTTGCTGGTAAAATCGGTATCAGGGTATGGGCCCACTAATAAATGAGTTTATAGAATTTTTACATCGTGTCTTTTTGAATTTTTCCTCTAATTTTATCGGAAAAGATCGGTTTTTGAGAGGTAAAACCGTAAATTCTTAGAAGAGTTATGCAAGGTTCGATTTGTAAAAGACGAGATAACCAGATGTTTTCCACTTTTTTGCAACCTTTATGCACGCGATTTTCCACTAAATATTGTACCTTTTGTAAATAGGAACACTAATTATAGTTGACTTGGAAGGATTAATTATTGCATCATAATGACTCTTTGTTATCGGAGAAAAACTATAGTCCAACCCTCGAAACATCTAGCTAAAAAGTCACCAGTTAAAGTTATTAAAATAATAAAACTTCTGATTTTGTTGGACTTAATGCAGGTTGGGATGAGCACGGAGGCATAAAGCTTGTTAGATAGCGTGGAAAGCAATGTCGTTGTTGAGGGATTGGATAACTCTCTAATTTTTCAAAATGAGCAGGGTATTCGAATTAATATTGATCCTGCGAAGGATGATAGGCTTACGGAATTTGGAAAAGAGACCCTATCCGACAGGTATCTGATGCCTGATGAGACTTATCAACAGATGTTTGCACGTGTGGCTGGTCACTATGCCGACGATTCTGATCACGCTCAGAGATTATACAGCTATATAAGCAATCTGTGGTTCATGCCCTCCACTCCCGTCCTCTCAAACGGAGGAACAAAAAGGGGTTTGCCCATTTCATGCTTTCTCAATGAGGCGTCAGATAGCCTTGAGGGAATCGTAGGGCTCTGGAACGAAAATGTTTGGCTCGCCGCAAAGGGTGGGGGCATTGGTAGTTATTGGGGAAATTTAAGATCTATAGGCGAGAGAGTGGGTGCTAACGGAAAAACCTCCGGTATTATTCCTTTCATTCGAGTGATGGACTCTCTTACTTTGGCTATTTCTCAGGGAAGTTTGAGACGTGGTTCAGCAGCCATTTATCTGCCCATAGATCATCCTGAAATAGAGGAATTCATCGAGTTGCGCCGTCCTACTGGCGGTGACCCAAATAGAAAGGCACTGAACCTTCATCATGGTATTTTACTCTCTGATGAGTTTATGAGAGCCGTCGAAAATGATGAAGAGTTTCCTCTACGTAGCCCAAAAGATGGTTCTATTCAGCGGAAGCTCTCTGCGCGTTCTTTATGGATCCGGCTTCTTACTTGTCGTGTTGAGACTGGCGAGCCTTACTTTATTTTTATCGATCATGTGAATAAGGCTCGCCCAGAGCATCATAAGTTGGCTGGTCTTGAGGTCAAAATGTCTAACTTATGCAGCGAAATAACCCTGCCTACAGGCATTGATCATCATGATGAAGAGCGGACAGCTGTATGTTGTTTGGCTTCCTTAAATCTCGAGACCTGGGATGAGTGGAACGACAACCCCAAGATTATTGAGGATATTATGCGTCTTCTCGATAATGTTCTCCAAGATTTTATTGATCATGCTCCCGATGATATGGCGCGGGCTAGGTATTCAGCGATGCGAGAACGCTCGGTTGGGCTAGGTGTGATGGGTTTGCACTCATTTTATCAGCAAAAAATGATTCCTTTTGAGTCTGTGATGGCTAAGGTTTGGAATAGAAAAATGTTCAAGCAAATCAGAGAGCAAGCAGACGCAGCGTCGCAAAAATTGGCGGAGGAACGGGGTCCCTGTCCAGATGCCCAAGAATATAATGTAAAAGAGCGTTTTTCGCATAAAATGGCTATCGCTCCGACCGCATCAATATCTATTATTTGTGGT
>JAYYDI010000061.1:0-11596 GCA_036161055.1 Pseudomonadota bacterium | reverse complement strand
CTGGCTGTAAAATCGACAATCAAGTGCAAATTGCCCATGGTGTGAGGATAGGGAAACATACCGTGATATCTGGTTGCACCGGAATTTCTGGCAGCACAAAAATTGGAGAATATTGTCTTATCGGTGGTGGCGTAGGAATCGTGGATAATATTGAGATAGCTGATCAGGTTGAGATCACAGGGATGTCCCTGGTCAATCGATCAATAAAAGAAAAGGGAAGGTATTCTTCGGGAACGATAATGATGCCTGGAGCAGATTGGAAACGAAACGCTATCACGCAGACAAAGTTGTATGAAATGTCTAAACGTCTACGAAAGATAGAAAAAGAAATAGCGGACTGATTTGTAATATGGAACTGATTGAGATTCAGAATTATCTGCCCCACCGATATCCTTTTTTACTTGTAGATAGAGTTACAGAGTTTGAACCGGATAAGAGAATCGTATGTATCAAGAATGTAACTATCAATGAACCGATATTTCTTGGCCACTTCCCCTCACAGCCAGTGTTTCCAGGGGTTCTGATAGTCGAAGCTCTTGCTCAGGCTGCAGGAATATTGGCGTTTCGTAGCCGTAACCGAACTCTAGCTGATGGCTATATCTATTATTTGGCGGGTACCGATAAAACCAAGTTCAAGAAATCTGTTGTCCCGGGAGACCAGATTTATTTAGAAGTAGAGATAAGCAAACTCAGAAACCACTGGATGAAGGCTTTTGGTAAAGCATTTGTGAATCAGAAACTAGTTTGTTCGACTTTTCTTACCTGTGCGGAACAGAAGGTAAACTGAGTTTGAATCAAATGCGCTCCCGTCCATTCACTATAGCGATTGTTGCCGGAGAAGCCTCCGGTGACCAATTAGGCGCATCTCTCATCAATCAGATTAAGAGTATGGAGCCCGAAACAGAGTTCGTTGGGGTCGGTGGGGCTTTGATGGCTGCCGAGGGTTTCCCCGAAAGTTATGATATGGAAACGCTCTCCGTCAATGGATTTTTCGATCCGATTATAAGGCTTCCTGCGTTAATAAAATTAATGCTGAAGCTTCGAAAGGAAATTATTAGGAAGCGACCAAACTGCTTTGTAGGCATCGATTCGAATTTTTTTAACCTCATGCTGGCAGGGTTTTTAAAGAAAAAAGGTATAAAAACTATTCAATACGTGTCGCCGTCCATTTGGGCCTGGAGGCAAGGTCGAGTAAAAAAAATCGCTCGAAGTGTGGATATGGTGCTTACCCTTTATCCGTTTGAAGTGACAGTTTTTAAGGAAAATTCAGTAAAAGCAAAATTTGTTGGTCATCCAGTTGCATCGGAGTATTTAAATCTTGACTATGAGACACTAAAAATCGAAGCTCGAAGGGACTTAAAGATCAGTCCTGATAAGAAGGTAGTTGCTATCTTGCCCGGTAGTCGAAGAAGCGAAGTTGCTAGGTCTGGAAGAGATTTCTTGGAAACTGCCATAGAGTTGCGTGAACATGTAGATAAGTTTTTAATCCCCGCTGCGAATCCAAAAAGATATCAACAACTATTTTCGATGTTAGGAGATTTCCCAGAACTTCAGGGTAAAGTTCGGCTTTTTGAAGGGAATTCCAAAAAAGTGATGTCAGCGTCCGACGTGGTCTTAGTGAATTCTGGCACTGCGACCCTAGAGGCAATGCTATTGCGAAAACCGATGGTCATGTCATATCGGCTAGGAAAGTTTACACACCTTCTTGTTTCAAAGCTCGTTAGGACTAATTTATTTGCCCTTCCTAATATATTAGCGGGAGAAAAAATCGTGCCCGAGTTCCTTCAAGATGAGGCCGAACCTAAAAAAATGGCAAAAGCGATAAAACGTTTTCTTGGAAGAGACGAACAAGCTGAGTTATTTTCGAAATACCATGAAATTCATTCTAGGTTATGTGGTTCTGGAGTCAGTGGCAATGAGGCTTCTCGGGCTGTCCTAAAATTTTGCAAAGAAAATTGATACTGAGATAAAAAAATGGTGATAGCTGGACTAGACGAGGCGGGGAGGGGACCGCTAGCAGGAAGTGTTTATGCGGCTGCTGTTGTTTTGGGTGACAGCAACACCATTAGCGGTTTGCGAGATTCAAAAAAATTATCCGAGCCAAAAAGAGTTTATTTGAGCGAGGAGATAAAAAATAAAGCGATTGGTTTTGGCATAGGCATTTGTATTCCGAGAGAAATAGATAAATATAATATTCACGTTGCAAGTCTCATGGCTATGAGTCGAGCCTTTGAGTTACTAACTGTCAGGGTAGATAAAGCTTTTGTGGATGGGCCCTACGCCCCTGAAGTAGAGTGTTCCATTGAGTGTGTGATCGGGGGAGACAATAAGATTCAAGAAATAATGGCCGCTTCTATCCTTGCGAAATGTGCTCGAGATGCGGAGATGAAAAAATTTGCTGAGATCTTTCCTGAATACGGATTTGAGAGAAACAAAGGGTACCCTACAAAGTTTCATAGAGAAGCGCTTGAAAAGCACGGTCTATCGCCAATCCATCGACGAACATTCGGACCCTGTAAGGCTCATAGCGCCAATTTAAGAAAAAGCTAATTTACATGTTCTTTTCGACGGGTAAGAAATAGATGATTGGGCGGCTTAAAAAGCCCCTTATTTTCGGTTTGCTGTTTATATCTTTAGTGAATGTTTCGGGCTGTTCGAAAAAAAGTTATTTTGAAACTTATATCGAGCGTTTGGAGCGCTTGCTTGGGGAAAGAATTCAGAGTCCCACAAAGCTGACCTCAGTTCTTCTTCCTCGGCACATCGTTGCAGACAAAAAACCTTCGGTGACTTCGATAGATCTTGTAGACTTTTTGGCGCTTTCTCCTTGTGAACTTCAGCTAATAGTAGCTCGGCGAAATTCTGCGCTTGGAAAAGTCGCGCTTGAATCGCAGAACTTGATTAATGACGTTTTTTTTCTTAACACGGCCCAACAATGCTTAGATCGATTGGGCTCACAAGATACAGCGCTCCGAGAAAAAATCCGAGAGGCTATTTTGGAAAAAAAGAGCAATCTCCCCAATAACGTCGCTAGAGCAACCCTCGGTGGTCCAGAATATAGGGAGATGTGGTCACGATCGGTTGGAGATCTTTTTTTTGATAGTGAAGGAATCCACGCACTAGCTTATATTCGCGATAAATCTGAGAATTGGTTAAAGGGAAAATATCAAATAGATGGTTTAGAACTGGAAGGCAATCTTTCCATGCTGAGAGCTTCGCCACTCGCGGATTATATGGGCCAGGTTCTACGGAATAATTACTATCTTAGTAGACTTACTATTTTGATTGGGGAAGAGTATCGAAGAGGAGGATTTTGTAAGGACGGGGTAAGTACGGAAAAAGGGGTGATCTTAAAAAATATAGTGGAAACATATTTTGCCCAAGCTTCTGCAAAAGAAATAAATATCGCGACCCGAGGGTTGAGCGAGTTTTTGGTCGAGATTCAAAAGCTTAACCAAATTCTCTCTGATGTTTTGTCTAACGAGTACAAAGATTTTTTCTCTCACCAGTTCAGTGTTCTAGTTCAGTCGAAAAAAATTCTTCAACAACATACCGCTGTGCTTGAGCCTGTCATTTTCGGTTGCCCAAGCCAACCCTCTTACTAAATTTTAGCGTTCCCTGGAGCCCTGGGGAACGGGATACAGTCTCTTATATTTTCCATTCCAGTGATGTAACTGATCAATCGTTCAAAGCCTAAACCAAAACCAGCATGAGGAACGGTCCCATATTTTCTTAGATCGCGGTACCAGGAAAGTTCGCTAAGAATTCTTTGGTTTTGTATACGCGAGTCTAAGATATGAAGTCTTTCTTCTCTCTGACTTCCTCCGATTATCTCACCAATTCCGGGGACCAGCACATCCATGGCTGATACGGTTTCTCCATCGTCGTTAAGCCTCATATAGAAAGCTTTTATATCTTTTGGATAATCTGAAACGATTAAAGGGCCCTTAGCGTAATCCTCTGTAAGAAATCGCTCGTGTTCCGATTGCAAATCAAGTCCCCACTCAACCGGGAACTGAAAATCTCTTTTACTCTTTTCGAGTATCTCTACGGCCTCTGTATATGAAATTCTTTCGAACTTTTTGTTAAAAACTCCCAAAAGTCTTTCCGTAAGACTTTGGTCAATTTGTCGAGTGAGGAAACTCAAATCCTCGGAACAAAACTCTAAAACATGCTCGATAATGGTTTTCAATAAAGTCTCAGCTAGTGTTGCATTGTCCTCGAGGTCCGCAAAAGCTATTTCGGGCTCTACCATCCAGAATTCGGCTAAATGTCTTGATGTGTTTGAGTTCTCAGCTCTAAATGTTGGGCCGAAGGTGTATACTTTGGACATTGCGAGGCAATAGGCCTCTGCATTCAATTGTCCTGAGACTGTCAAAAAAGTTTCCCTGCCAAAAAAGTCATCAGCGTAATCCGTTTTAGTCGTAAACTTTTTTTGAGCATAGTCGAGAGTGCTAACTTTGAACAATTCTCCAGCGCCTTCGCAGTCACTGGGAGTTATAATCGGTGTGCTCACCCAATGGAAACCATTTTCAAAAAAATAGTTATGGATTTTATTAGCGACCGAGGATCTTATTCTCGCGATGGCACCAAAAGTATTAGTTCTTATCCTTAAATGAGGCAGTCCTCTCAAATACTCAAAGGTGTGTCTTTTCTTAGCTATTGGATAATTCTCTGGTTCCTCTATGGGGCCTAGGATCTTTACTTCCTTTGCTTGTATTTCAACGTCTTGTCCCTTACCCATAGACTCAACAAGAAGTCCAAAAACTGTAACTGAGACTCCGGTCGTGATTTTTTTAATCTCGCAATAATTATCTAGTGCCTCAGGTGAGACTACTTGAATCGATAATATGCTACTCCCATCATTTATTTCTATGAAACTAATGCCTGCTTTCGAGTGTCTAGCGCTTCGTACCCACCCAGTTATTCGAATATGCTCGTTAAGATGCGCAGTTTGCCAAGTTTTATCCGTGAGGACTTTCTTTATCTCCAGTGTTTTCATGTTGATATCTCAGTAATCATTTCCAATGAATTATTCGTTTATCACTCTTTTAATACTCGCGAGCACGTACTCCGTTGGCTCATAAATTGAGTGAAGCTTATTCCATACTCTAGGAAATAAGACAGCTTTGCCTCCTCGTGCCTTAAATGCAGAGACGTTGAAAGGCATATCGTCGATAAGTATAGCCTTTTCGTGGGCAAGTCTGTCTTTATGTGTGGTGAAGATATACTCAGAGAAGTTCGCCCCGAAATGGTCTTGAAGCCATTGGTATTTTCCTGAAAGGCAACCTGAGGCCCCGGAAGGCGCACTAAGAAACATGACAGGTCCAAAAGAACTTAGCTCTCGATAGAAAGAACTAAACCAGACATAAGCTTTCAAATCTCTCCAGAACTTTTCTGGCTCTAACGCTTCGCTTTTGAAGAAGTCTATCGGGTCTTTCTCAACAGACATTGTCGGGAATAATTCTCCGGGCTGAGTTCTCTTCCAGCTAGCAAAAATCGTTTTGGGATCGTAACCCTGAACTTCTAAGGCGCCAGTCATGAAGTCGACACAAACACCGTCAAGGTCTAGATATATTTCATAATGCTTCATATTTTATTTCACGGAGGTTTAATTAAAACTATTAAACATTGGAAGCTTGATAGTAGGAAACTATTTGTGGCCTAATTTTTAGGTCCGAGATTTTTCCCTCAAGTTTTACCTTCCAAATTTTAAAACAATCTTCTCATATTTGGATCTAGGAGATTTCAAGTGCACCCAGGAGCAGAGCCAACTCAATAAAACATTAGATCGCTCTCGTTGAAGCTTTGAGCCAGTTGAGTTCTTTCTTTTTTAAGAAGGGTGCAAGTTTCGCCTTGGTGCTCTCGTGGTAAGAGTTAATCCACTGGATCTCTCGCTCTGAAAGAATGGAAAGATCTATTAGAGAGATATCGAAAGGCGCAAAGCTGATCGTTTCGAAAGAAAGCATCGAATTACTATTCTCTACAACCACCACCAGATTCTCACAACGAATTCCGTATTCACCCTCTTTGTAGAACCCTGGTTCATTTGAAATTACCATGCCTGGGATCAGCTCTTGAGAGTGAGCTGATCGAGAGATGCCTTGCGGCCCTTCATGGACCGAAAGAAACGCTCCAACGCCATGACCGGTTCCATGGTCGTAGTCTAACCCTTCTTTCCAAAGATACTGCCGTGCGAGAGCGTCGAGATTTGCACCCGTTGTTCCTTCGGGAAAAACTGCATCGGCAAGGGCGATGTGACCCTTTAGGACGAGGGTAAACATTCTTCTATGTTCCTCTTTCGGCTTCCCAATGGCTACGGTTCTTGTAATATCAGTGGTTCCATCTAAGTATTGGCCACCAGAGTCAACAAGATAAAGGTTATTAGATTCTATCTTCGACGGGGTGCCATTCAGGTAATTATAATGAGCTAACGCTGCATTAGCTCCTGCAGCGGAGATCGTGTCGAATGAAAGGCCTTGAAAGTGTTTTAGTTCGGCTCTGTATCTCTCCAACTTGTCAGCGAGTTTTTTTTCGTTATGATAAAAGCCTTTTTTTACTTCGTTATCCAACCAACCTAGAAAACGAGTTACGGCGGCGCCGTCTCTTAAATGACATTTTCTTATGCCGGCTAATTCTGTAGGATTCTTCGTAGCTTTTGCTAAGACTGTAGGATCTGAACCTTCGCTAAGATCCGCGCCTGCTTTAAGGCAAGTTAACTGACACCATGCGTTAGATGTTTTTGGATCTGCTGATATCTTGGACCCGTTTTCTCCTAAAGACATTAAATGCGCTTTCAGGTCTTCTTGTTTCTTGCAAACAACGCCTTCACCTACATGATCGAAAAATGCTTCAGGCAGTTTTTTTCTGTCTACGAAAAAAACTGCTTCTCCATTTTTGTCGAGTATTACGAACGAGCGAACTACAGGAAGCTTGGGCACGTCGTTACCTCGTATGTTTAAAATCCAAGCAATGGAATCTAGTTGTGTGATCAAAGCGAAGTCCGCTTTCCTCTTACGAATCACCTCGGCGGCTGCTTTTCTCTTTTCTTGGCTGCTTGTACCAGTGAAGCATTCTTCGTGTAGCCTTATCTGTTCGTCGCAAGGCTTTGGTTTATCTTTCCAACACAAGTCTATGGGGTTGTTTTCTAGCTCTATAGCTTCGGCTTTGTTTTGTCCCAACTCAAGTTTCATCTCTCGGAACCATTCCAACGAATGCAGTCTAGTATCGATCCCAACCCTTGAATTAAGTGTCATTTTCTCTAAAAGCCATCGCACAGCTGAATCTTTGAAGACGTGTTTAAATTCAAAAGTGTCAGCTGGTAGTTGCTGACGAACCTGAATTGTATATCTGCCATCCACAAAAATAGCTGCTTCATTTTTGAGCACTATGCACATCCCTGCAGAGCCCGTGAATCCGGTTAACCATTTAAGTCTCTCCTCTTCGGGAGGGGTGTATTCTCCGAGGTGTTCGTCGGAACTTGGCACGAGAAAAGCGTCCAAATCAAGCTCGGCCATTTGCGCTCGCAGCAAAGCGAGTCTGATTTTAGTCTTTTCGAAATCGCGGTTAGATATATCGCAAACGTTCATTTGTTAATACTCAAAAACCGTTCCTCTCTCTCTGATCTAAGGTTTTTTCTTTAGGCATAATTGGGTATAACTCGCCCACCGTGTTCTATCATCTTATCATCTTCTTCACTTGAATTTTTTGTCACTTTTTACTGTTAATCGATGAAGAAATTGTTTCGATCTTTGCCCTGACTTTTGGAGAGTTTGGGTTGTAACTGAGGGCTATCTCTAAAGCCATTAGCGCTTCTCTATGCTTTTTCATTTTCTGAAGGCTTAGCGCAATGTTGTATTGAACAATATCTATGGGAACTTCTCCAAGCTCCAAAGCTTTTTGGTAGTCTATCAGAGCTTTCTCGTATTCCCCCAGACGATGAAAAACTGTACCTCTATTTATATAAATCTTGGATAGATCTGCTTTTAACCGCACTGCCTGATTGTGGTCCTCCAAAGCTTGACGGAGTTTCCCTGCTGCAGCGCGAATGATTCCACGATTCGTATGAGTTGCAGCTAGGTCCCGCTTTGAAAGATCGTCATATCTGATCGCATCGGTGCAAACTTTGGTATCCGATAGGGATGATGAGTTGCCGCTGAAGATAAAACATTGCGCCGCGTTCCCCGACCCAAAAGAGGTTTTGCTTTGTCCGAAACTCCAAGTGGAACAGAGCGTTAAAGCAGAGAGAAAAAAAACCTTCCTGAAGACACTATTTAACTCTATCATCGTTAGTAACTTTAAAATAAGGTCACGGGCTCCCACTCGCCATTAAAAGCCTCAGTGTTTTCCCAGATGGTGTAGTTTTCCCCATAGAGGTTTTGGGATTTGCTCAGCTGGAGGTCTGATCCTTCAAACAAAAATCCCTTAATTACCTTTTCATCGAAATCGACAAGTGTGCAGCCCGGGGAGAATTCTCCGCTGATAGTGCCTGCGTTGATTAAAGTCAGTTTTTTGAAATGTACCATAGTGCGGAAATGAATGTGTCCGTTGATCACGTAATCGAAATTTTCCTCGCATATTATTCGGTCTAGCTCTTTACTTTTTAACGCCGCAAACTGACTCGTTCCCGGCAACACTTTCTTTAAATCATTTTTACCGACTCCATGACATAAAAGCACTCTTATTTTGCCAAACGAAAATTTTGCCTGTAACGGTAAAAGATTCAAATAGTCTAGGGTCGACCTAGATAAATCTTTTATGTTGTGTGCGTTCTTTACATGGCGAGCCTTATTCTCGATTATCCATCGATCGTGATTACCTCTCACTGTAACGACTTCGAAAGCCTTAAGTAATTCCACACTTCGGTTAGGACATCCGGGGCCATCGATAATGTCTCCAGTGCACACTATTTTGGCGCAACCTTGATTGACCAGAAACCTTAAACTGCTTTCAAGACGCACATCCTCTGCATGGACGTCTCCAATTATGCCTAGTTTACCAGTGCCTTTTTCAATCACTACCTGTTCTACCAAAAAGGGTCTCCTTGATGAGAATTAACCTTTTTTCTGGATCAGTCATCTCTAACAATGACTGCATTACGTCTGGATCAAAGCGAATCATCTTGAATATTTCGAAAGAAAACTTTCCAGGATCTAATGTCGACCATGATTTTTGGTCGAATTTCGCGAGTTCAGTAGGGGCCTCGCGTTGCAGAATATTCGCCATTTGTTTCAGAATTTCTTGCTGATGGTGGACGAGCTTCGCTGATTCTACAACCTCGTCTTCTAGCAGTTTGCATTTACAGATTCGATACGGAAGTGTTTGTGTCTCCTCAATTAATACAACTCTATGTTTTAGATTTATGTTGACATAAATTCGACCGTCTTTCGTCTTCTCGAGAACTTTTACTGCTCCCACACAAAAGATGTCTTGGGGTTCGTAAGTTGCTTGATTTTGGCTGAGTGCCTCTTTTATCGATTGGTTTTCTCTGGGCGTGCTGATCCTTTTTTTTGTGTTCGTAATCCCGATCATACGATCATTCTCTACAGCGTCGGCGATCATCGCTCTATACCTCGGTTCAAAGACATGTAATGGCATCGAGGTGTCAGGGAAGGCAACTAGATCAGGAATCGGGAAAAGCGGTACTTCGAAAAAATTGTCCATGTGCCTCTTTGATTTTAAGCTTGTATCTGTGAGAAATGTTTTTGTGTCCAACGCGGGTCTGAGTCTAGCACTTTTTAAATTGGCTAACTTCTCGACTGTATTACATACGATCCTGAGAGAATATTAGCCTCGTTTGAGTATAAAAATTCTCCCATAATGCGGAGAACCAACGGCAGTTGGAGTAACCGGCCATCACTTGTTTAGCTTTTCTGAAAATAGGTAACATGCATTTTCTCCAAGCTTGTGAAAGCGGCGGCATAATTTCGGAACACTTTCTCTTCAAAGAAGGACAGTTTCGAGGTCTCAGCTTGGCTTTGCGGGGGGGATTTCTACCCAACGAGATAAGATTCACAAACGCTTTCTATAGAACCTGTTCGCATCATAGTATCAAATTTTTGCCATAGCGTTTTCATGATTTTGCTCTAATCTTTTTAGCGGTTACTCAGTACTTGCGATCGTTCTTAAACCCATGATAGGTTTATTTGTGTTGGAAAAAACCGCTAGCGATTGGCCATTACAGGTCACATTCTTTAGGGCTTTGCGGGTTATATGAAGTCTTTTTGCCTCGGTCGCTACTGAAATATCGGCTCTGAGCGCTGCCGCACAAATCTCCATAGCCTTTTTGTCTCCAACAAAGCGATATTTTTCCTCAATAGCATATTCTGAAGCATAAACCATGTTTGCGAAACAAAGAGACAATAACAACAACTGAAAACTTTTCATTTTAACTCTCGAAGCTTTTTTAAAGAGGATTAATAATCTTTACATAAACTTAATATATAAAGAAAAATTTCGAAAGTCTACACAATCTTTACATAATCTTTAAAAAATAACGGGAGAGCATCAACAAGTTTTGTGCTTTTACAAAAAGATAGGTTAAATTCGCCATTTGAAAGTTAATAGGGCTGGAGGAATTGAGTAAGTCGAAGACAAAAAAAGTAGCTTTAGTTACGGGAGCAAGTAGGGGCGTAGGCAAAGGCGCGGCAGAGGGGTTAGCCGAGGCTGGCTACAAGGTCTATTTGACGGGAAGAAGCTCCAGCGACCGCGAGCCGCCCGAACCCCTTACTATTGAAGCGACAGCACAATCGGTTGACAGATTTGGTGGAGATGGTGTCCCAATTCGCGTGGATCATAACGATGATGAGCAGGTTCAAAAACTTGTCGAGCGGATCCAGATAGAAGACGGTAGGCTTGATGTGTTAGTAAATAATGCTTTTCAAATTCCGAATCCACCGGCAATGGGCAAAGGTTTTTGGGAGCACCCCATCTCCGTGTGGGATGATCAATGTGGCGTCGGTTTGAGAGGTTACTATGTGATGTCAGCTTTTGCGGCACCGTTTATGGTTAAGCAATCCTCTGGACTTATAGTCAACATCTCTTCCCGAGGGGGACGAGAGTACGTATTCAGCGCTAGCTACGGTGTTGGAAAGGCAGCCGTGGACAGAATGGCCCAAGACATGGCACTAGAGCTGAAGCCTCACGGAGTCTCTGCCTTATCGCTATCTCCATCGAAGGTAAAGACGGAATTTATTCTAGATATGGTGGCGCAGGGGAAAATCACTCTTGATCCTACCGAAGCCCAGTCAGTTAGACTGACAGGAAGGGTGATAGCTGCTATCGCGTCATATCCAGAATTAATGCAGCTATCTGGGGGTATTCATACAGTCGCTGAGTTAGCCGCCCGGTTTGAGGTTGAGGACCCCGAGCCAGGCGCAAATTGCTAATTAACTTTCCGGAGGTGCTCTATACTGCAACGACGTTTTCTGCTTGAGGACCTTTTTCCCCCTGGGATATTGTGAACTCCACGGTCTGGCCCTCAGCGAGCGTTTTGAACCCTTCTCCGCTAATCGCGCTGAAGTGCACAAAAACGTCTGGGCCAGATTCTTGCGAGATAAATCCGAAGCCTTTCGACTCGTTAAACCATTTTACCGTACCT
>JAYYDI010000060.1:0-9268 GCA_036161055.1 Pseudomonadota bacterium | reverse complement strand
CTATGACGCCCAACGGCGTCGATCTCATCAATGAAAATGATACAAGGTGTTTGCTTTTTGGCTTGCTCGAACATATCCCGGACCCTGGATGCACCTACTCCCACAAACATCTCCACGAAGTCACTCCCAGAGATGCTAAAGAAAGGGACCTGAGCTTCTCCAGCGATTGCCTTCGCAAGTAATGTTTTACCCGTCCCGGGCTGACCAACCATCAAGATCCCTCTTGGAATTCTTCCACCGAGCTTTTGAAATCTGCTGGGATCTCTCAAAAACTCAACAAGCTCCTGAACATCTTCTTTTGCCTCGTCAACTCCGGCTACATCTTTGAACGTAGTTTTTATTTGATCCTCGCCGAGAAGCTTCGCTTTGCTTTTTCCAAAGGTTAGGGGCCCACCTCTTCCTCCGGAACCACCTTGCATTTGACGCATAAAAAACATAAACACAGCAATAATGACCAATATCGGGAAACTTGCGACGAGCAACTGAGTCCAAATGCTTTGTCGCTCTGGCTTGTTGCCCTTGAAATTTACATTATGGTCTAACATGTCGCCAATGAGAGCTTCGTCGACAATTTGGGGCTGAACAGTTTCAAACCTTCGTCCGTCTTGGTATTCGCCCTTTATCGTCAGACCCTCGACCTCGACCGATCGGACTTGATTTTGATTAACTAAGTCTAGAAAACTGGAGTAGTCAATCTCTTCGTTCGATGATTGTGTGTTGAAGTTCTGGAAAACCATCAGCAGTACCGCTGCGATAATAAGCCAGAGCAACAGATTTTTTCTCATGTCGTTCAAAATTGTGTCCTCAGTTAACTAGGTTATTAGGAACCTTACTTTTTTCTTAAGTAAAAAGTCTTCCTGTTTTACGCCTCAACCAGGATTCTAGTTTGAAGTCTTAGCGCGCTTTAACCAGTGGGGTCTTGACTTAAAACATAGAACTCCCGTGATCCTGTTCTCGACGCCGCTGGCTTAACATGCGTGTTTTTTCCAAACCGGCCTTTCAAGTTAGATCGCAAGGCCTTTATTCCTGGCCCATCAAAGCACTTAAACAGTAAATTTCCTTTTGGCTTCAAATTTTCAATGGCAAATTCTTGCACCAGATCTACTAATTCTAAAAAATTTGCCTGATCTATTTCCGTTACACCACTGATATTTGGGGCCATATCTGAAATTACAAGGTCTAGACCTTGAATCCCGAATCGTTCTTGAATTTGTTCAACAATTTTTGGATCCCGGAAATCCCCTTTTATGAAGTCGACCCCACTAATTGGATCCATGTCAAGCAGATCAACTCCAACAATCTTTCCGCTCCCCCCAAGGTATTTTTTTGCCACCTGGAGCCATCCCCCCGGGGCGCAACCCAAATCTAGTACTCTATATCCCGTATCCAAGATTTTATATTTCTTGTTGATCTGCTCTAACTTAAAAGCAGCTCTAGATCTGAAACCCTCCCTACGTGACGCCTGAACATATATATCCTTTTTTTGTCTTCGCAGCCATCCGTCTTTTGACTTCGTCTTCCTCATTTGTCGTTCTTCCCGTATTATCCTCACCCGACGAATTTTTTCTGGCATGAACACTATTGGACAAAAAGTTTTTAAAAAAGCTCATATCTATTGGCCACAACCTGAGTCCTGTACTGAGGATAACAAAACAGGAGCTATCTACAAACGTAATGCGAGAACTCAATCGCGCTTTGGATGATCATGAGTTAGTTAAAGTAAAAATAGTCGGCGAAAAAGAGGTTCGGAACAACCTTTTTCTTAAAATGAAAGATTTGCCTGAAACGGAAGTGATTCAGAAGATTGGCGGAGTTATGCTTTTGTACAGGCCCAGCAAGGAAACGAACAGAAAGCTATCTAACATTTTACGAGCAGGAAAACATTAATTTACAAATGCTCTACTTTGCATATTTCATACTCAACTGGGCCGTTCGGAGCAGAAACTATTGCTGTTTCGCCTTCGTTTTTTCCTATCAGGGCCCTTGCTATCGGGGAGTAGACTGATATTTTGCACAACTTTATGTCGGACTCTTCGTCTCCCACTATCTTGTATTGAACCTGTTCGTCATTGTTAAAATTTAGCAGTGTAACCGTGGATCCAAATATGACTTTTCCGGTCGAAGCTATCTGCTTTACGTCTATAACGTTTGCGTTCGCGAGCTTTGCCTCAATATCTAAGATTCGGCCCTCGATAAACCCTTGCTCCTCTTTAGCGTATTGATACTCGGCGTTTTCCCGAAGGTCCCCCTGCTCACGAGCTTCTGAGATGGCTTGAACAATTCTAGGCCTTTCCTCAGTTTTCAATCGCTCGAGCTCTAGTCTCAGGATTTTTTCGCCGTCGATAGTCATAGGGACTTTTTCCATACAAACTGTATTCCTTACTCGGTCTAAAATAACTAAGCTAGATGGTTATTAGAATCCCGGAGAGATTCACTCTAGCTAATTCTTTAAGGATTGTAGGCTTCTAACCGTTACATCTTCTCCATGCATAAGAGCCTCCAAACTCGCTTTACCACCTGCTATCGTGGTGGTGTAACAGACTTTATTTTGAAGAGCTGTTCTGCGTATCTCAAAAGAGTCAGCAATTGCTTGCTTACCTTCAGTTGTATTAACAATGAAACTTATCTCGCGATTTTTCAACATATCAACAATGTGCGGGCGTCCCTCTTGAACCTTGTTTACTATCTTTACGGCCAACGAGGCCTGTTTTAACATATTCCCAGTGCCTCGCGTAGCTACAATCGAGAATCCTAACTTTATAAGATTTCTCGCTATATCGATCAGGTTTGGTTTATCGGCATCTCGTACGCTAAGAAAAGCATTTCCTTTGCTTGGGATTGGCTCGTTAGCTGCCATTTGCGCTTTGCCATAAGCCTCCGCAAAGCTAAGACCTACGCCCATCACCTCCCCAGTTGATTTCATTTCGGGACCTAAAATTGGGTCAACGCCAGGGAATTTCCCAAAAGGGAAAACAGCTTCTTTAACACTATAAAACTGAGGAACTTTTTCTTTTAAAAACTCCTGCTTTTCAAGAGATACTCCTACCATGCATCTCGCCGCTACCTTGGCCAAACTGGTTCCTATGCACTTCGAGACAAACGGCACCGTCCTTGAAGCCCTTGGGTTTACTTCCAGCACATAAATATCACCTCCTTGAATAGCAAACTGGACATTCATCAGACCGCAAACTCGGAGGTGTTTCGCCATCCGTGCTACCTGATCTCGAATTTTTTTGAGCAGCGATTCGTCTAAGCTGAATGGAGGAAGCGAGCAAGCAGAATCTCCTGAGTGAATTCCCGCCTGTTCGATATGCTCCATGACTGACCCAATAACTACATCTTTCCCGTCTGAGACAGCATCTACGTCTACCTCGATGGCCTGATCAAGAAACCGATCAAGTAAAACAGGACTATCCCCCACAAGCCCTTCAACCCTCTCCATATAGGATTTAAGCTCGGACTGATCGTAAACTAATTCCATAGCTCTCCCGCCCAAAACATAGGACGGACGAGCAATTAAAGGGAACCCCAGTTTATTACCAGTCTCTATTGCCTCTTGCTTACTTCGCACGGTTTCGTTCGCGGGCTGCCTCAAATCAAGGCTGTTTATCAGCAATTGAAATCGCTTTCTGTCTTCTGCCTCGTCAATCGCATCAGGAGAAGTCCCTATTATTGAAACCCCCGCCTCCTCTAATCCGTTAGCTAATTTAAGTGGCGTCTGTCCACCAAACTGAACAATAACCCCTTTTGGCTTTTCCAAATCAATAACAGACATAACGTCTTCAAAAGTAAGCGGTTCGAAGAAAAGGCGGTCAGATGTATCGTAGTCTGTCGATACTGTCTCAGGATTACAGTTGATCATAATTGCCTCATATCCTTCCGACTTAACGGCCAAAGCCGCGTGCACACAGCAATAATCAAACTCTATACCTTGACCTATTCGGTTTGGGCCGCCTCCCAGTATTATTATTTTTTCCTTATCTGATGGGTTTGCTTCACAAACCTCACCATAAGTCGAATACATGTAGGCGGTTGAAGCTTTGAATTCAGCTGCACACGTATCTACGCGCTTAAATATTGGTTTTATGTCATTCTCTACCCTGTGCTTTCTAACCTCTTTCTCGTTACAACCTAACAAAAAACCAAGCCGAGCGTCCGAAAACCCTTTTTTCTTCAAGTTCATTAATGCTTGAAGGGATAAACCATCGAGCGTTAGACCAGTGATTTCAGATTCCGAATGAACAATGTCTTGTATTTGGTGAAGAAACCAGATGTCAATACCAGTGAGTTCAAAAACTTTTTCGATTCGGAAGCCAGCTCGAAAGGCATCGCCGATGTAACGAATTCTATTGGAACTTGGTATCCTAAGTTCTCTAGATAGGACCAACTCTGGCTCTTCCGTATCCGCCTCAATCAATGGGTCAAGCCCCATTATGCCTATTTCTAAACTCCGAAGAGCTTTCTGAAGACTCTCTTGAAAAGTTCTGCCAATCGCCATCGCTTCGCCTACCGATTTCATCTGTGTGGTTAACACATCTTCTGCTTGCGGAAATTTTTCAAACGTAAAACGTGGTATTTTTGTCACGATATAATCGATTGTGGGTTCAAATGAAGCAGGGGTTGCACCACCAGTTATATCATTCAGAAGTTCGTCTAAGGTATAACCAACAGCCAATTTCGCGGCTACTTTTGCGATAGGAAAACCGGTTGCCTTCGAAGCTAAAGCAGAGGATCTTGAAACTCGTGGATTCATTTCTATGACCACAAGCCGACCATCTTCCGGATTTATAGCAAACTGAACGTTTGACCCGCCTGTCTCTACGCCAATTGCACGGAGCACCTTCAAGGAAGCATTCCGCATTATCTGATATTCCTTGTCCGTGAGGGTTTGAGCTGGAGCTACGGTTATTGAATCACCAGTATGAACCCCCATTGGATCGAAATTTTCTATTGAGCAGACGATGATGCAATTATCATTTCTGTCGCGGACGACTTCCATCTCAAATTCTTTCCAGCCAAGAAGAGACTCGTCAATCAGGAGCTCCTTTGTTGGAGACAGGTCCAAGCCGCGCGAACAAATTGTTTCGAAATCCTCTTGATTATAAGCGACACCGCCGCCAGAGCCACCCAAGGTAAAGGAAGGCCGAATAACGCAGGGGAAACCTAAAACCGCTTGAACCTGCCTGGCTTCCTCTAAAGAATGAGCAATAGCGCTTTTTGGCGTCTCAAGTCCAATCGATTTCATTATCTGATCAAACTGTTGTCTATCCTCAGCCTTATCAATCGCTTCTTTGGAAGCACCTATTAGTTCTACGTCATACTTATCTAGCACCCCTTCTCTGGCAAGATCTAGAGCGCAATTCAAAGCAGTTTGTCCCCCCATTGTAGGCAAAATTGCGGTAGGCCTTTCCTTTCGAATTATGTTTTCAACATTTCTCCACTGAATAGGTTCTATGTATGTTGCATCTGCCATCTCAGGATCAGTCATGATGGTCGCAGGATTTGAATTTACCAAAATTACCTTGTAGCCTTCTTCCTTGAGAGCTTTGCATGCCTGAGCTCCGGAATAATCAAACTCACAAGCCTGACCAATCACTATAGGTCCCGCTCCGATTATTAAAACGCTCGATATGTCGTCCCTTCTAGGCATCTTTGGCCTCCATTAGAGCCACAAAATCATCGAACAGAGTTTTCGCATCGTGAGGCCCAGGACTTGCCTCAGGGTGCCCTTGGAAGCCAAAAGCTGGACTTGACTCAAGACGCACCCCTTGAACGCTATTATCGAAGAGGGAACGGTGTGTAATCTTCACAGAATTTGGAACTTGGGAATCATCAAGACAAAAGCCGTGGTTTTGGCTGGTTATCAAAACCTCTCCGGTCTCTAAGTTCTTCACGGGATGATTCGCACCATGGTGCCCATGAAGCATTTTTATAGACTTCATTCCAGCAGCTATTCCCAGGATCTGTAAACCCAGACAAATTCCGAAAATGGGGATATTCCTTGACAAAAGATCTTTCACAACCTGGATTGCATAGTCACATGGCTCTGGATCCCCGGGACCATTTGATAAAAAGACTCCATCGGGTTCGTATTTTAGGATTGCATCCATCGGCGTTTGTGCAGGAACCACATTCACTAAACAGCCTTTGCCAACTAACAACCGTAAAATATTTCTTTTAACTCCAAAATCCAGGGCAACAACTTTATATTTGCCGCCGTCAGATTTTGTAAATCCTGACTTGATATCCCATGGACCTTCATTCCATAACGCAGGCTGCGCAACGGTTACCTCACGCGCTAAATCAACACCAACGAGTCCGCTAAATTCTCGCGCAGAATTGACCGCTCTCTCTATCTCATCATCACCGATATTCTTTCCAGAAAATATGGCTCCTTTTAACGAGCCAGTCTCCCTCAAAACGCTTGTAAGTTGACGTGTATCTATCCCGGAAATAGCCACGGTCTTATTTTTAACAAGAAACTCGGCCAAACTCATTTTGCTGCGCCAATTACTGACAATTTCGGAGAGGTCTTTAACCACTAACCCGGAAGCCCAAACCCTCGGAGATTCATTGTCCTCAGGGGTAATACCAGTGTTTCCAATATGAGGGTGCGTAAGGGTTATAATTTGTCTTGCATAAGAGGGATCGGTCAGGATTTCTTGATAGCCTGTGATAGATGTATTAAAGACAACCTCTCCTACACAGAGGCCGTCTACTCCGATAGCAGTTCCCTCGAAAACCATTCCATTTTCGAGAGCGAGTACTGCTTTGCTTTTCAAGAAGAAGCTCCTTTTGACTTTTCCAACAGTGATCCCTGGCCAAAAAAAAGCGAGAGGGAAGACCCACCCGCTTTTACCTAGAAACAGTGTAATCGACCAGCAAATCCTGGTCCAGTGTTGCCTTCAATCTTTCGCTACGGATCTCATTTTCAACACATCTTCCATCGTAAAAAACCCATTTTTTTTATTACAAACCCATTCCGCAGCCCTCAAGGCTCCAGAGGCGAAGTTTTCCCGACTAAGCGCCTTATGAGTTATTTCTACTGACTCTTCTTTTCCAAAAAACAGGACCTTATGATCTCCAACAACGTCGCCGCCCCTAATCGCATGAAACCCTATTTTCCCATGGGATCTAGGGCTATTTGGTCCAGAACGACCATCTTCAGTTAACTCATGAAGATCCTTCTCCAGTACCTTTGCAATGCGCTCTCCTATTGAGATGGCAGTGCCAGATGGAGCGTCGGCTTTCTTATTATGGTGAGATTCGACAATCTCTATATCAACTGAGTCTCCAAAAATCCGGGTAGCGAGCTCTACTAACTTCATTGTCGCATTGACGCCCAGACTGTAATTACTTGAATACACGATGGGAATGGAGTTACTGATTTCTTTCAGGCGATCTTCGGTTTCCCGGTTTAGACCAGTAGTTCCGATTACTAGCCCAACGTTTCTCTCTAGACACTTTTCTGTGTTCTTCAAGGTAGCGCTTGCAGACGTAAAGTCTATTGCAACATCAAAATCCGCCGAAGCAGGAGGAAATGAATCACTGACAAATACCTCGTTAGCTTCGATCCCAGCGACAAGCCCGGAGTCCTCTCCTATGGATTTCAGTCCAGGTTTATCAATTGCAGCACTGAGAACTAACGACGTAGATTCTGCTATGCCTCTTGTGAGAGCCCTACCCATTCTCCCTGCCGAACCTAAGACGGCTACTTTTATCATTTGCTTTTTCCCCTGGAGCAACTGATCGATTTAAAAAACCCTCAGTCTTTTATCGAATCTACGAACCTTTTTACCTTATCAAACCAACCTGATTCGTGGGGTCTTTGCTTTTCAGAACTTTCTCTTGCGAATTCTCGCAATAGATCTTTTTGCTTGTCAGTCAAAGAAACAGGTGTTTCTATGATAACCCGACAGTATAAATCCCCAATTCCGCCGCTTCTTACTTGGCTCACGTTCACGCCCTTACCACGAAGACGAAACTGTCTACCAGTTTGCGTCTCAGCAGGGATCTTTAGTGTAACTCGGCCATTTAGAGTCGGGACCTCCAGCTCTCCTCCCAATGCCGCATCTACAAAATTTAACGGTACATCACAATAAAGGTTTTCTGCTTGTCTCTCAAAAATGTTATGGGCACGCACCTCGACCTGAACATAGAGGTCTCCAGAGGGACCCCCATTTGTTCCCGCTTCTCCTTGGCCAGAAAGTCTAACTCGATCACCCGAATCCACGCCCGGCGGTATTTTAACTGATAGTGTTTTCTGTTCCTCCACCCTGCCCTGCCCGCGGCAAGAAGAGCAAGGATCACTAATAATCTTTCCTTGACCGCGGCACCGAGGGCAGGTTTGTTGAATAGAGAAGATCCCCTGTCGAGCGGATACCTGCCCAAGACCACCACACTGAACGCAATCAATCGGAGATGTGCCTTTTTTCGCACCGGTACCCTTGCATTCATCGCATTGGACGAGCGCGGGGATTTTGATATTTGGGTTGCACCCTCTGACAGCCTCTTCGAGGTCTAGTGTCAGAACGTATCTTAGGTCAGAACCTCTGGAGGGGCCTCCTCTCTGACTCGCTCCGCTGGATCCCCCAAATATATCGCCGAATACGTCCTCAAAAACAGAGCTAAAACTTCCAGAACCGCCGAACCCACCAAATCCACCCGCGCCAGAGCTACCATCAACCGCTGCATGACCAAACTGGTCATAAGCCTGTCTTTTCTCCTGGTCCAAAAGGACCTCGGCTGCTTCGCTTGCCTCCTTAAACCTCTTCTCTGCGTTAGCATCATCTGGGTTTCTATCAGGGTGAAATTTCATGGCCAGGCGGCGATACGCCTTCTTTATCTCTTGCTCGGAAGATGATTTCTGGACCCCAAGCACCTCGTAGTAATCTCTTTTTGCCATTATCTCTTCTTATTTAAGGGGACCCGTTTCATAACGCTCAACCAACTTTCAAAGCTGAGCTACTTGTCGTTTTTCTCATCTTTGACTTCTTCAAACTCCGCATCGACTGCTTCTGCGTCCGGATTTGAGGTGCTTTCTGTTTCAGTCGCTCCCTCAGAAGCCTCAGGTTCAGTATACATTTTCTGGGCTAAAGAAGAGCTTACTTCTGTCAACTCTCTAGTCTTGGTCTCTATTTTTTCCTTATCTCCCGATTTAATAGCATCCTCAGTCTGGACTATTGCCTCTTGAATAGCTGTTTTTTCCTCTTCCGATACTTTGTCCCCTGCTTCTTCGAGGGTCTTTTTGGTAGCGTGAATAATGCCG
>JAYYDI010000059.1:0-5300 GCA_036161055.1 Pseudomonadota bacterium | reverse complement strand
CTCTTCAATCTCATTCAGTATTCTTCTTGAGACTAGGTCTAAGAATTCATGCGGAAGCCTAGCCCAAGTTGCGGTCATAAAATCAACAGTCTCCACCGCCCGCAAACTAACGACATAATTGTATCGACGAGAGTCTCCGACTACTCCTACACTTTTGATTGGAAGGAAAACGACGAACGCCTGAGCTACTTTTTCGTAAAGCCCGTGGTTATGCAGTTCATCGATAAAAATTTTATCAGCCCTTCGGAGCACAGAAAGAAATTGTGCCTTGACCTCGCCTAAAATTCTTACAGCTAAACCAGGTCCGGGGAAAGGGTGTCTATCTATTACGGTTGGCGGCAGGCCTAACTGTCGACCCAGTGCTCTGACTTCATCCTTAAATAATTGACGCAGCGGTTCAATCAGTTTCAAGCTCATATCAGCCGGAAGCCCGCCTACATTATGATGAGATTTAATGACGTGTGCCTTCCCGCCTTTGCTCGCTGCAGACTCTATGACATCAGGATAAATAGTCCCTTGAGCCAAAAATTGTATACCATTTAACCCTTTTGCTTCTTTTTCAAAAACCTCGATAAAAGTATTACCTATTATCTTTCGTTTTTTTTCGGGGTCATGAACTCCGGCTAAACGAGTTAAAAAAACATTTTCCGCATCGACGATTCGAAACTCAAAAGAGGCGCCAGAACCAAATCCTGTTTTCACCATTTTCTGAACCTGCTCAACCTCATCTAGCCTTAGAAGGCCATTGTTGACAAATACACAAACTAACTGCTTGCCAATCGACCTAGCTAAAAGGGCCGCTACCACTGAAGAGTCCACGCCGCCTGATAAACCCAATAAAACCTTTTGTCCGGCTACTTGCTCTCTTATACTTTCAACCAAATCGTCTACTAAGTTATTCGGATTCCAAAGGGTTTCACAAGCGCACACTACCTTGACAAATCTCTCTAGAATGGCCCTGCCTTGTTTTGTGTGGTGAACCTCGGGATGAAATTGCAAACCGAAAAAGTTTTTCTCTTCATTGGCCATTATCGCTATAGAGGAATTCTCTGAACTCCCGATCGCTTTAAATCCTGAGGGAACTGAGATCACTTTATCTCCATGACTCATCCAAACTTCAAGAGACATTTCATTTCCACTAGAATCGAGAACCGAATCGAGGAGCTTAGACTCAGAATGAACATAGACCTCGGCAAAGCCAAATTCTTTTTGCGATGATTTGATTACCTCACCACCCAACTGCTTTGCCATGGCCTGCATTCCATAACAAATTCCTAGTAAAGGAACCTTGGATGTGAACAAAAACTCGGGTATGTCTAGTCCGTTCTCCTCTGTCGCAGAATCTGGACCACCCGAGAGAATAACACCCTTCGGATCAAAGTCACCGAACTCTTGCTTTGAGACATCGTGTGAATAGATTTCGCAGTAGACGCCTATTTCTCGTAACTTTCGAGCAATTAACTGGGTGTATTGAGACCCAAAGTCAAGGACTAAAATTTTATGTTTTTGTAAGTCCATGTTTTTTGCCATATGAAAGTGAGTCATTATACCTGACCGGGTTCTGAAAATTCCTGTCTTTCGGTTATGATTGTCTTAATGAAATCTTCAAATCGAAAAATCCTGTCTATCTCTGAGCTTAACAAGACGGTTAAAGGCCTCCTTGAGACAGAGTTTTCTTTTATTTATGTAGAGGGGGAAATCTCTAATTTTTCTAGACCCTCCTCAGGCCATTGGTATTTCACACTTAAAGATGAAAAAGCTCAGATTAGATGCGCTATGTTTAGAAATCAAAATCGCTCAGTACCGTTTGAACCAAAAAACGGACAACAAGTCGTGCTATATGGGAAAGTTACCCTCTACGAGGGAAGAGGCGATTTTCAAATTATAACTAGTTCCCTTGAGCTTTCGGGAGACGGAGAATTAAGACGCTCTTTTGAAAGGCTTAAGGCGTCTCTGCAAAAAGAGGGGTTTTTTGACCAACAAAAAAAGAAAGCGATCCCAAAATTTCCGAAGAAGATAGCCGTCATCACATCACCAAGTGGAGCAGCTATAAAAGATATATTCTCAGTAGTTTATCGAAGGTTTCCCGCGCTCAGCATGACGGTTATCCCAACTCAAGTTCAAGGCGAAGAAGCAGTCCCCCAAATCGTCAATGCCATCGAAACCGCGAACAAACAAAACTCTTTATATGATCTTATACTTTTGTCCAGGGGTGGAGGCTCATTGGAGGATCTCTGGGCATTTAATACAGAACCCGTAGCAAAAGCGATTTTCAGTAGTAGCATTCCTGTCGTTAGTGCGGTCGGTCACGAATCGGACTTCACCATATCCGATTTTGTCGCAGATCTTCGAGCACCAACGCCATCTTCAGCAGCAGAGCAAATCACCCCAGACGCCCAAATGTTAAAAAACGACATTTTGGAAACAAGCGATCGTTTTATTCGAGCTGCGCGGAGGGCCATAGATTCTCGTCAAAATGAATTGTCTCATCTTATTCGTCGAATTAGACATCCGAACAGCAGATTAAACGAATTCGCTCAGAGACTAGACGAGCTGGAGCGGCGTATGTTGTCTCAGGTAAGTAATTTAATAAGAATTAAAAAATCAAAATTAGCGGAAAGGAAAATTCAGTCGCCAATACAAAAAATTCAGCAAATTAACGATCGAGTCAAGCAACTCTCAAGAATAATGACTCAAAGTCACGCTACGCTAATGAAAAATCGACAAGCGAGCCTCAGTGAAAGGAGTTCTCAGTTGGAAGCACTAAGCCCGTTAGCGACACTTAAACGCGGCTATGCGATAGTTTCTGAAGAAGCAAACGGAAAAATTGTTCGTAATTCAGAGGAAATAGCCGAGGGCGAAAAACTCAGGATAAGGCTTTCGAATGGGGCCTTAACAGCTGAAGTCGTCGCCAAAGGGAAGATATGAGAGGATATCTTCTTTTAATCCTCCAATTCTTTTTCTGTAGTGTAGCCGCGATGCCTGAGAACTCCCCGTTCCCTGGCGGCGTAGCGGTACTCGACATAGGAAGTTCGGACTGGGCGAAATTCGAGAACAAAGATGTCATGGTTTTAAAAAAAGACAACCGCAATTTAGCTCTTTTGGGTATTGGCTTGAAAAAACCCCCCGGAGAATATCAAATCGAGACGCAAGCGGGTAATCTCAGTTTCAACATTAAGCCAAAGACATACCCCTCCCAACATTTGACAATCAAAAACAAAAATCATGTGACCCCCCCTAAGAGGGAACTAGACAGAATATTCCGGGAAAAGCGAGAGATGGGCAAAATATTTACAAATTTCCGATTGAAAGAAAATATCGACGTGAATTTTTCTTTACCGTCAGAGGGGATGGTTTCGAGCGAATTTGGATTAAAAAGATATCTGAACGGACAACCGAGATCACCTCATAGCGGAATTGACATAGCGGCCGCAAAGGGGACAAGCGTTTACGCACCCTCGGACGGCATTGTGTCAATGACAGGGGATTACTTCTTCAACGGAAAGACTGTGCTCCTGGATCACGGTCAGGGTTTAATCACAATGTATTGCCACCTAAGCAAAATTACCGTGGCTCAAGATGAGAAAATAAAAAAAGGCGCAAAAATCGGAGAGGTAGGTATGACTGGGAGAGTTACTGGCGCGCACTTGCACTGGGCGGTGAGTTTAAATAACGTGCGCGTAAACCCTAGGCATTTCCTTAATAGCACGAGATGATTTTTGGAAGGTTAGGACCGTTTCTTTTTTTTTCTCACATGATCCATCATTCGTTTTCTCTTTAATTTTTGACGGTTTGTTAATTGGTTTTTTTTGCCCTTATAGGGATTATTCGAGGTACGGAACTCTAAACGGACCGGTGTGCCACTAAGATCTAATTGATCGATGAAAACTTTTTTTAGATATCTTCGGTAAGCTTCTGGTACTTCTTCAGTTTGATTACCGTGAATAACTATTCTTGGGGGATTACTTCCCCCCAAATGAGCATATCGAAGTTTTATAGGTCTTCTATTTACTGATGGTGGTTGGTGGTCGAAAGTCGCTCTCCTAAGTATCTCATTCAACATTGAGGTAGAAACTTTTACGTTTGCTGATTTATACGCTTGATTTATGGATGCATATAAGCCTCCAACACTCGAACCATGAAGAGCAGAAATAAAATGAATCTTTGCGTACTTAATAAAACCGAGGCGTCGGTCAATCTGATTGCGAACATCTTCCTTCATCTCTATAGACATTCCATCCCATTTATTAATAGCCAAGACTATCCCTCGCCCTTCTCTGAGGACGTGATCAAGAAGATGCAGATCTTGTTCTACAAGACCGGTCCGCGCATCAATCATCAAGATTACGACGTTTGCATCACTGATGGCTTCAAGAGTCTTTAGCACTGAAAACTTTTCAATGGTCTCCAAGGTCTTGCCGCGACGTCTAACGCCTGCTGTATCAATTAAGACGTATTCACAACCATCGCGTTCAAAAGGAATATATATACTATCTCGAGTAGTACCGCCTTCATCAAAGACAATAACTCTCTCTTCGCCCAACAATCTATTTACTAAAGTTGATTTTCCAACATTAGGCCGGCCAACCACCGCTACCTTGGTTTTCGATTGGAAATGTTGAGCACCATACTCTTTTTCTTTTTCAGCAAAGAAAGGGACGACATTATCAAGTAATAATGATTTAACTCCTTTTCCGCTCTTTGCTGAAATTTTGATCGGCTCACCGAGACCAAGGACACAGAATTCTCCTGAAACATAATCGGGATCTTGTCCATCGATTTTATTTGCTACAAGCAAAACAGCAGCTCCACTTTGTCGGAGCATACTAGTTATATTTTCATCACCTGAAATTCTTCCCTCATTTGAATCGACAAGAAAAAAAATAAGGTCGGCCTCACCAATGGCTTTTTTAACTTGGGATACCAAAGAAGCATCAATCCCCTGTTTTGACCCTGCGATCCCACCGGTGTCAATAACCAAAAAGTGGAAATCGTCAATAGAACCCTTGCCGTACTGTCTGTCCCGAGTAAGACCGGGATAGCTTGCAACTAGGGCATCTCGAGTCCGAGTTAGTCTGTTAAATAGGGTCGACTTTCCAACATTAGGTCGCCCAACCAGAGCGATCACGGGGAGCATTTTTCAAAACCTACCGAATTTCTAGGACAGAGAGAGTGCCGCTATTACCCAGTGCGTAGATCCGTCCTTCCTGTTGAACGAGCCGTGCACCAATTCCGCGACTATCTACTTTCTTTCTTGCAACAAAACGTCCATCTGACTGAGCCAACAGATGAAGATAACC
>JAYYDI010000058.1:0-6073 GCA_036161055.1 Pseudomonadota bacterium | reverse complement strand
GAGCAGATTTTATATGGAATTGGCTAAAAGAAGCTAGATCGCGGGGTTTTATGCTTCTGAGCCCGACGTCGGGTGAACAAACATGGTCACTCGAAAGTGTTCAGGAAGACCTGTCTAAAATCTTAAAAGCGATCGACGATCTGTCGGGAAGAAGTGCGATAAATCTAGAAAAAATTCTTATTACCGGCATGTCAGACGGCGCGACTTTTTCAATGCTCGCAGGTTTAAAAAAAAACACCCCCTTCACACACGTCGCAGCATTTTCCGGGATCATGCCGGCTTCTCTAGGTCAAATGAATGCTGAAAAATACGCGACTGATCGACCCGTATTTTTAGTTCACGGAACAAAGGACAACATCTTCCCGGTTGAGACCGCCTTCTTAACCAAAACCGAGCTCGAGGCTGCCGAGGTCGAGGTTACCTTGAAAACAAAAAAAGGGCTTGGACACACTTATGCTAGAGATGAACACGACTCCTTGTTGAATTGGTTCGATCCGAAGTTAGCTCTCTAATCAACTTAGGAAATCCCTCGCCACCTCCAAGAAATTATCCAGCTGATCATGGTGTAACCAATGCCCAGCACCCTCGATTTGAACGTGACTTGCGTTCGGGAAATAGCTCACTGGATCCTCTTTTTTTTGAGCGTCCGACATCCAAGATTCCTTCCCACTTACTAACAAAACAGGCTTATCTATTCTTTTCCAAAGTTCATAGGAATCCGATCGATCGATTCCGAATGGGGACATAACATGAGTATAATTATCAAATTTCCAGCTATATGTACCATCTTCATTTTGATTAGTCCCATGAATGGTCAAATTTCTCGCTTGATCTTCACGCAAATGGCTATTTGCTTCGTGCATCCGCTGATATGCATCCTCTAGGGTTTTATACCGTTTTGGGGTGCGACCCGAAATGCTTCTTGTGCTTTCAATCCACTGTCTTAGACGCTCGTGAAGCGGCATATTTTCGAGCTCTACAGGAGGCCCACCCGTTCCTTCTATGACGATCATTTTATGGATATTTTCGGGATAGATGCCGGCGTATCGAAGTGCAACACTCCCTCCTAAGGAGTGAGCAATTATTGTTACTGGCGCTAACTCTAATTGGTGAATTAACTGCGCAAGATCGTAAATATATTCCCCGTGACTGTAGGCGGCACCATAAACCCAGGCGGAGTCACCGTGCCCTCTAAAATCAGGCGCCACGATGTGATACTCGTCTCTTAACGCCTCTGCGACCCAATCCCAATTGTGACAATGATCCCTGTGCCCATGCACTAGTAACAAAGGGGGCGCCTCGGAATTACCCCAATCAAGATAATGCAAACGAAGCCGCTGCGAAAAATAAATATGCGAAGTGGGCTTCGCGTTTCCTTTTTTTGTCATTATCAATCGCTCCTACTGCTCTTGTAATATTACCACCTTTGCAAAGCGCTTGAGTGAACAGAGTAGAAAAATCTCATTCACAACAAGGGGACAAAGAACTTCCTAATTTCATCAACTAACTCCGCTGGAGCTTCAGCGGGACCAAAGTGCCCGCCTTTGGGTAGCACGGCATAATGGCGAAGGTTACAGTAACGCTCGAGAACCTTTTTGGGGAGGTGAACCACGTCTTTAGGGAAAACAGAAAAACCGGTAGGAGCTGACAGGACTGGCATTTTATCATTAATCAAAGGCCAACCTTTCTTGAAATGCTCATGATACAACCTCAAGGAAGAATTTATACTTCGATTACACCAAAACAACGTTGCCGTAGTGCAAAGATGCTCTTTTTCAAAAGCCTTTTCTACGTCGCCATCACAATCACTCCAATTTCTTCGTCTTTCCCAGATCCAAGCCGCCGTGCCCATTGGAGAATCAGTTAAGGCATAACCGAGGGTCTGGGGATCTTGCAGGTGGACTGCAAGATGGCTTGAGATATGCGGCAAGCTCTCCGCGTTTCTCTCTATCATCCATCTTTCTGTTTCATCAAAATCATTTTCTGAAAGAGATCGCCTATCAAAGCCCGGGACTACAGCCAGCCCTAAATGTGCACCGATCAAGTTTTCTGAGTGAGCATGTGCTAAGTGCGCCGTTACTAATGAACCCCAATCACCTCCAAAAGCACAAAACTTTTTATAGCCCAGGTGCTCAGTCATGAGCTCGACCCATATGCGACCAATTCTAGAAACATCTACTCCGGCTTTTCGAAGAGGCGAGGAGAAGCCGAATCCGGGCAGCGAAGGAACCACCACATTAAACGCTTGCTGTCCGTTGAAACCGAAATCCTCCGGTCGAGATAACGGTCCGATCAAATCTCTAAAGTCCCAAAAAGTCCATGGCCAACCGTGCGATAAAATAATTGCGGGAGCTTTTATATCCCTTGCCTTGGCATGAATATAGTGAATCGGCAAATCATCTACGATCGAGATTTTGTGGGTCCACCGGTTCATTTCTCTTGAGACCCTATCCCAGTCCCAATCATTGACCCAATATTCAGCCATCTCTTGAAGCCAGGACAAAGGCACCCCGTAATCCCAGCTGTCCTCTCCAATCGTGTCGGGCCAGATGGTATCGCTTATGCGTTTTTTAAGCGAAGTGATATTTTTTTTGGGTAACAACTCGTCGATGGTATAGGACCGCATAGAACTCCCCAGAGTTTTTAAGCACATCATAACCGAGATGCAGATTTTTATATTTATTTGTATCTCAGTAGTCATATACTTGTGTAACCCGACAAAAAGTGCCGAGCATTCATGAAACCCTTTTCCCTAGTAGCAATCATCGAAACGCAAAGGCCATTTTTTATCGGTCTGGGATCTCTAGCAATTTTTTTTATTCTCTACATCCTCGTCGGTTCTAATGGTTGGGGCGAACCCGCAAGTTGGGAACAAGGAATAGGGGAAATTTCTCGATGGTGTGAGAGGGTCAAGGAGGGATTATTTCACGAACCGATCAATGCTCTAAGCAACATCGGTTTTATGGTCGCTGGACTGTTCATGCTTTGGATTTTAGGAAGAGATCAAATCCAGAGAAAAAACGCCTCTAATTTTCATGGGTTTAATAGCATTGCACTGCTCTACGCGAGCGTGTCGATATGGCTTGGACCAGGTTCTTTATTGATGCATGGAACGCACACTGCTTGGGGTGCCTGGGCTGATAACTTGAGCATGGTAATGTACATAGTGCTTCCTTGGCTAATAAACCTTTCTCAACTGGCCGACTGGACGCGCAAACAATTTTTTATTGCATACTCCGCCCTAATTTTAACTTATGCGATAAGCCGCGCTGTTTTTGGTGAGGGAATGGGAATCAACTTAGACTTGTTTGGTCTCTCCATAGTTCTCTGGGTAATCAGTGAAACCTTGCATCGTTTTTGGTCCCCAAAGCTCCGTTGGATATCAGGGTTTATCGGGTTCGCAGTAGCTGCCGCTTTTGGAATCACACCCATTGATATGCTTCAAACGCCAGAAAACTATTGGTGGGTGGTCTTCTTTTGGGTCCCTGCTTTTTTTTCAAGACAATCAGCGAAATCACAGAGGACATATCGTCCTTGGTTCTGGCTTGGGATGGCTAGCTACTTTTTGGCGTTCCTGATCTGGGAAACAGGTAAACCCGGACATCCACTTTGTGATCCGGATTCAATATTTCAAGCCCATGCAGCGTGGCATCTTATGACCGCTTTTTCTACTTGGTGTTTCTTTTTATTTTATCGAACAGAAAAAAAAAGGTAGCCGAGATTTTTTAAAAACCACGCCGTTAGTTGTTTACCTCGAACAACGTAATTTCTGAAAAAGATCCTACTCTCATTACCGGGCCCCAAGTGCCCGTTCCCTGAGAAACATACAGCAGGGAATCACCGAGGCGATATAAGCCTGACATGTACTTAAAAACTTTTCTGACGACGAGATTAAATGGAAAAACCTGACCTTTATGAGTGTGACCGCTTAGCATCAAATCAATGCCCGCCTTTTGCGCATCCTCAAAGCCCTTTGGTCGGTGGTACATTAGGATTGTATAAGCGTTCTGTGAGACATTAATCTTTTTTAGCTCAGTCTCAACCTGTTTAGCATCTTCCTGATCATCAATGCCAATTAGTTGAATCTCTTCACAAGGATAGGCCACCTCAGAACGCAACACATTTACCCCAAGCGAAGATAGTCGCTCTACGATTTTGTTTAGATCTTCATAACGTTCGTGATTTCCGATGGAGAAAAAAATCGGGCAGTCGAGTTTTTGAAGAGAGGCAAGTTCTGATCGGCTTACCCCGGTTGCATCAATGAAGTCGCCAGTAATACACAAAAATTTAGGACTCAAGCTGTCGATTTTCCTAACCAAGCGTTCAAGAAAGACCCTTGATCGAGATCCAATATGAACGTCTGAGATTTGAACAAAACTCAAACTATCTTCGATTTTTTTTGTCTTCAGCTGAATTTTTTTAACTCTCGGCACCATCGCAGAAAAAAGCCCCCACAATCCAATTAAGAGCGAAAACACTAGAGAGAAGTATGCAGCCAAGGTTTCGTCAAATTGATGGAACAAAATTACAATCTCAAAAAATAGAACCGAGAGTAAAAGAAACGGACTCAGACCGAGAAAAAAATCTGCCGAATATCTAATCCAGAAAAAAGTTTTTAACGATTTCTGAACTATTATTCGGCTAATGACCTGACTAAAGAAAAAAGGTAAAAAAACAATCGTGGTAGCAATGGCACTGAGGCCCAACCAGTCGCAAATCCGGAATACTGGATACGCGAAAAAAAGTAAATGAAAAATTAACAAAACCAAAAAAAACGTTATGTAACGAGGAAACACGGAAATATCCTAGGTTCGAAAACTTATCATAACACTTAATCGCAGATCACGAACGGTTGATTGAAGAGAACTAAAATAGATAAAAATTTTTTAACATCATCCGGGATCAGTCCCGCTCGACCGTAACCTCTGTAGATTAGGGGCCCGGGCGGAGAGAGGAAGCTAAAACCTCACCTATCGCGAGCAGCAAAAAGATTTTTTCCAGACAACTGGTTTATAGTTGCGCCTTATAAAAGCGAAAGCGCTATCTTACAAATCATCCGATTTCCTGGGAGGAGCAAAAAGTGTCAAAGTATGAAAGCATCATCGTCGAAAAAAAAGGGCAAGTTGATTGGGTTACCTTGAATAGACCAGAAAGCTTGAACGCCATCACGACGCCCATGGTCTCTGAACTTCGGGATTACTTCGGTAGCTTATTGGAAAACCAGTCAACTCGAATTGTAGTCCTTCGCGGCGCAGGCAGAGGCTTTTGTGCAGGTTTGGATATTAAAGCGTCTCAGGCTAAAACCCACGAACAACCGTTCGCAGGTGGCATGGGTTTCCAAGGTTACCTTGCCGACGTATACATTCGCATGCGCCGATGTCCTCAGCCAATTATATCCCTTATTCATGGGCCAGCATGCGGGGGCGGCTTCTCTTTTGTTTTAGCATCAGACATTCGTATTGCAGGCGTAAGTGCGAGGATGAATGCAGCTTATATTCGAATAGGATTGTCTGCGTGTGATATGGGATCAAGTTATTTTCTCCCTCGACTTGTTGGAACTTCGGTTGCCTCGGAGCTCATGCTTACCGGGCGATTTATTAACGCCGAGCGTGCGCTCTCAACGAACTTGGTATCTGAAGTAGTGGCAGACCAAGACTTAGAAGAAGCCGCTAGAAGTTACATAGATGAGATGCTTGCAACATCGCCAATGGGTCTTAGGCTTACCAAAGAGGGACTTAACATGGCTATTGACGCCGCGGGGTTGGAAGCAACGATGGCGATAGAAAATCGGAACCAGCTAATGTGTTCTAAGACTGAAGATGCAAAAGAAGGCATGAAGGCTTTTATTGAAAAACGAAAACCTATCTACTCTGATTGGTGACCGCAAATTCCCCTACATTAGTTCTATTGTAGCAGCTTCCTCAAGATCGTTTGGCAGTCTCGCTGACTCATAAGCTTAGGGACTGGATACCCAGGATTACCCTCCTTGAGAGCTCGTTTCGCAATGAGGGGAATATCCGCCTCTTTTAGTTCAGCTACTTTTGAGGGAATTTCCATGTTCGTGTTCATGGCT
>JAYYDI010000057.1:0-6255 GCA_036161055.1 Pseudomonadota bacterium | reverse complement strand
CTCTAGCTTCCTGCGAGGAGAGAATAACCTCAACACCCCTCTGTGTTGCGGACTGAACATTCGCCGCTCTAGTCGTGGCGCTCGGTGGACTATTATCAGGCTTTTGCAACATAACACTGGTTGCCGGACCGTATCCACTCACTTCAGGCATCTTCTTTCTCCTCTAATCTATATAGCGTGTTTTTTTGAGTGCGACACATCTGTGTGCTGGTCCCATTTTTTTATCCGCTATAGGCCAGAACCTCATACAGTCAGAGTATACGCCCTTTTTTGGAAAAAGTTCATATTAAACTGCGGAAATCTCCTCACTCGCCCGAGTCTTTTTGTTGTCGTTATCAATGAATTAAGGCTAAATGAGTTGTTTATGCTCCCGAGACAAGATAAGTTCTTTTTCTCACACGCTACCTACAAATATATCGGAGCAAAAAGTGACTCGTGACCAAAAGACTGCCGGTGGATTCAAAGCGATCCAATACGTCCTAGCTTGCGCTCAAAAAGTAGGGCCCGTTAACATAGCAAACGCAGTGAGATCAAAAAACACCTGCAAAGCCTGTGCTTTTGGAACCGGTGGACAAAAGGGGGGGTTATTTAACGAGTACAGTAATCGTTTGGAGATATGTAATAAAAATATCCAAGCGCAGACAAGTGATATTAAACCACCGATTCCGTTAGAAATTTTTCGCCACAATACAATTGAGGAGCTTAATCAGTTGTCCGGCAAGCAACTCACTGACTTAGGTAGGCTTGGCGCTCCTTTATATAAGGGGCCGGGTGAAGATCGGTATAGAGTTTTGAGTTACTCTCAGGCATTAAAAAAAATTTCAAAAGCCATGAAAGAGGCTTCGCCAGAACGAACTTTTTTTTATGGGTCGGGGCGCTCTTCAAATGAAGCTGCGTTCGTCTTGCAACTTTTCGCAAGGATCTACGGCTCAAACCATGTCAACAATTGCTCATATTATTGTCACCAGGCATCCGGAGTCGGGTTAACCGAGTCGATCGGTACCGGGACAGCGACTATTCAATACTCCGATCTTTACTCGGCAGACCTAATATTTGTTCTCGGAGCAAATCCAGCCTCTAATCACCCTCGATTTGTAAAAGTCCTGCTAGAGTGCAGACAACGTGGCGGCAAAGTTATTGTGGTGAATCCGGCGAGGGAGAGTGGATTAGTTAGATTTGCGTCGCCGGGAAATGTTAAATCAATGATCGCTGGCAGCAATGAGGTTGCATCATTGTTTGTCCAGCCCCACGTGGGGGGTGATGTGGCCCTGCTTTCAGGTGTGGCGAAATATTTGATTCAAAAAGACGCTATAGACAAAGGATTTATTGAGGATCATACGGATGGTTTTAAAGAGTTTCTTGGCTTTATAAACAATCTCGACTGGGACACTATAACTCGAGAGTCGGGGGTCGAGAAAAACACAATAGAACGCATCGGTGAGAACTATTTGTCATCTGAAAAAACCGTCTTTGCCTGGGGAATGGGTCTAACCCATCATGTGAACGGCACGGAAAATATCGAAGCTATATCGAATTTAGCACTCCTCAGAGGAATGATTGGTGGGGAAGGGAGGGGCCTTCTTCCTCTTAGGGGGCATAGTAATGTACAGGGGGTTGGTTCAATGGGTTTCACCCCGGCCCTTAAGCACAAAATGTTTGACGCGATCGAAAAAAAATATGGAATTAATCTTCCAAAAAGCAAAGGCATGGACACTCTTTCTTGCGTTCAAGCGGCAGAAAAAGAGGAGATAGACTTTGCTTTTTTGTTAGGAGGAAATCTTCACGCAGCGAACCCAGACGCGAAATTTTCCGAAAGTGCTATGAATAAAATACCTTTCAAGGTGATGATAAATTCGACACTAAATGAGACTCATTTAAATGGTGTTGAAGGAGAAAACATAATCCTCCCTATAAGAGTTAGAGATGAGGAAAAACAACCGACTACGCAGGAATCGATGTTTAATTTCCTTAGAATGAGCGATGGCGGCATTAATAGGATTGACTCTTTACTCTCTGAGGTTGAGATCATTACTCGAATTGCAGTTGAGGTATTGGATGGAAGAGATATTGATTTCTCGGCGTTCTTGAAACACCAAAATATTCGTGCAGCTATATCTGAAATAGTTCCAGGTTTTGAAAAGTTGGCAGAGATCGATAAAAGTAAGGAGGAGTTTCACATCACTGGGCGTAAAATAGATAGGCCGGAATTTGAAACAGCAGATGGCAAAGCCCATTTCAGAGTACCCATTTTGACCAAATGGACTTTGAGGTCGCATCAAAATCCACGAGGACTGACTTTAACTTCGGTTAGGAGCGAGGGCCAATTTAATACGATTGTCTATGACGAGGCCGATAGATACAGAGATCAAACTCAGCGCAATGTGCTCTTAATTAGTAAGCAAGATCTGTGCGCATATGGATTGGAAGCCGGAATGTTAGTCGATGTTAAGAGCGATGCAGGCAAGATGGACGGCCTAGTTCTGAGTGAGTTTGAGATAAAGCCAGGAAATGTTATGACTTATTTTCCTGAGGCAAATGTGCTGATTCCGCAGACCAATGATCCAAGAAGTAAAACTCCATCATTCAAATCAGTGGTAGTCTTTATCGAGCCTTCGTCTCAGGCTCTGCGCAAGTGAGCTATAGTTTCCCTTTGTAAAAGATTATCTCTTCATCTGCCGATGGGCTAATTTGGTCTCACTCGAACAAGTTGTCCGCCAGGACCATCAGTGGCCAATAGAATAGAGCCGTCTTTCGTAGTTGCGATATCTCGAACCCTACCAAGATCAGAAAAGAGGATCTCTTCATCAATGATCGTATATTCCTCTAAGGTCAGTCTCCTTACATCGCCGGGCACCAGAGCTGAAATGAGCAGGCTACCTTTCCAATGAGGAAATAAATCTCCATCGTAAAAGGTCATCCCTGACGGTGCGATTGAGGGAACCCAATATTTCAGCGGTTGCTCCATGCCATCTTTCTCGGTAAAAGGCGAGATTAAAGCGCCGATATAATCTTTTCCAAATGTTATCGCGGGCCAACCGTAATTCCTTTTTGCCTCGATAAGGTTTATTTCGTCCCCGCCCATCGGACCGTGTTCGTGTGCAAAAACTCTCCCTCCTCTGATTACAATTCCTTGGGGGTTCCTGTGGCCGTATGACCAAATTTCTGGTTTTGCATTCGGGTTATTCGTGAAAGGATTGTCTGACGGTACGGAGCCATCGGTATTGATCCTGATAATCTTTCCAAAATGATTGTCAAGATATTGAGCTTTCTCTCTGTAGTTGAATCCATCTCCTGACGTTATAAGCAGGGTTCCATCTTCGAGAAAAACCATTCTCGCTCCGTAGTGCGCGGCGGTTTTTCTTGAAGGAGAGGCTCGAAAAATGGTCGTGACGTTTGTTATTGCCGTTTCGTTGTATATGGCACTCACTACCTCGAGGGTATTTGTTTTCTTGTTCGAGTCTGGGCTGGAAAAGGCTAAGTATATTTTTTTGTTCTCAGAAAATCTTGGGTCTAGTGCAATACCAGAAAGTCCTCCTTGGCCGGCGAAAAGAACATCCGGGACGCCTCCTAGAGGCATTTCGCGGAGCGTTGCGTTTTTAATTAGCCTCAACTTTCCGGTTAACTCCGTCACAAGAAGATCATCATTATCCAAGACAGCTATTCCCCAGGGATGATCGAGATTTTCTGCGATGATTTCATAGGCGTAGTCTTGGGAGCTAGCTGACAATCTTGTGGACAAAGTTAGTAGAAGGAACAGTGCAGGGCCTAGTATTTTTGGTTACATAATGGAGATTTCTTGTCCTTGAGCGTTGACCCAAAATAAAAGCCACTTGCTATCCCGCAGGCGCCGAGGAACATCTTGCCGATGAAGGTTCTTGCGCCAGGCAGAAGATCGAGGTTGTAAAACGCGAGCGGCATCAAAACGACAATTGCGACAATAGCAGTACCTCCTGCAAGAGAGTATGCAAGAACTTGATTTATTTTAATCCAAGTCAAACCGAGTCTTGTAAACAAAAAAGCTATGAGTAGCGATACGGCGATTAACGCAAAAAACGGCACGGGCACTCCCTGCATCTGGTTCATTGCAACAAGGTCATTCAGATAACTGCTTAAGCTTACCTGCAGGGTGACTGGCATGTTAAGCGATGATAACCAAATAAGATTGCTGGAGGTGGTCTGGAATATAACCATGGCAGTCGCAATAAAAACTGAAGCGACGAAATGCAGCGGTGTCTTTAGCATTTATCTTACTCGGGTTCTTTAATTGGCGAATATATCTTAATCTAATCATTTAGCAAGTTTAACTTTAAGTCTTTCCTCGTTTGGAGAGCAGTACTAGGGTCATGTAAGGCAGAGCTTTTTTTCATCGAACCAGCGGCGCGCGGGGGCAGTATGAATAGAATTATTTTAGGTTGTTTTTTTCTTTCTTCGATCTTTGTTGAATCGAATCTCTTGTGGGCGGAGACACTTAAGCCTGATGGAGATATCCCTAAAGGACCGAGCAAATTCACAAAGCAAATGCATGAAAAAGTTCTGCAAAAATTACCGTTTGACGATTTGGAGGACTTCGCGCTCGCGAAAAAAGGTCTGTTGGCTAAGGAAGACAAGCTCGTCATCAGGGATCAGAACGACAGGGTCATTTGGGACATGACAGAGTTTGGTTATCTTGATGAACCGAGGCCAGACACGGTTAATCCGAGTCTTTGGAGACAAGCTAAATTAAATGCTTTTCACGGTCTGTTTAGAGTATCTGACAGAATTTTTCAGGTTCGAGGTTATGATCTTGCCAATATGACCTTAATTGAGGGAGACACGGGGTGGATAATTGTAGACCCGCTTACCTCAACTGAGACTGTTCGGGCGGCAATGAATCTAGTGGAAAAGCATTTTGGGGTTCGGCCTGTAAAAGCAATTCTGTCTACCCATAGCCACGTCGATCACTTTGGTGGCGTAAGGGCACTAGCCAATGAAAAAGATTTAGCGGAAGGGAGGATTCGTTACGTTGTGCCAGAAGGTTTTGTAGAGGAGGCGGCGAGTGAAAACGTGATAGCGGGAAACGCAATGGGAAGGCGCGCCGCTTACATGTTTGGGAATTTTCTGTCAAAAACACCTGAGGGTGCAATTGACAGCGGTTTAGGAAAAGGTGTTGTTGTTGGAAACATCACCATGCTTCTTCCGACGGATATCATAACCGAGACAGGCCAAAAACTCGTTCTTGACGGAGTTGAATTCGAGTTTCAGCTGACCCCTGGAGCTGAGGCGCCATCTGAGTTCATTTTTTATCTCCCCCAAATGAAAGCGCTTTGCGTTGCTGAGGAGGTTAATGCTGTTATGCATAACCTATATACACCGCGGGGGGCTAAGACTCGGGATGCTCTTGTCTGGGTTCGGCATCTTAATGATACGATCGAACTTTTTGGAGAAAGAGCAGAGATAGTCTTCGGCAGCCACCATTGGCCACGCTGGGGTCGCAAAGAGGGTTTTGATTACATATCAAAACAAAGAGATATGTATCGATATATTCATGATCAAACAGTTCGCCTCATGAATCGCGGGCTAACACCGACAGAAATATCAAATCAGCTAGAATTGCCTCCATCGCTCGGTAACGAGTTTTATAATCGTGATTATTACGGAACAGTGAGTCATAATTCACGCGCTGTTTACAACTTTTATTTAGGTTTTTTTGATGGTAATCCTGCCCTTTTAAATCCCCAAGATCCTAAAAGTAGGGCCATCAAATATCTTGAACTTGCTGGAGGCGAGGACAGTCTAATAAGAGTTGCAAAGCGAGCATTGGAGTTAGGTGACTATCGTTGGGCGGCTGAACTGCTTAATCATTTAGTTTTTGCCAAGCCTGAGAACCGCACGGGTCGATTCTTGCTAGCTGATGCTTATGAGCAACTTGGATACCAATCAGAGAGCGGGCCCTGGCGAAATTTTTATCTTTCCGGGGCGACCGAACTGCGGCGAGGGGTTTTAGCGCGAGAGAAAATCAGAGTAGTTTCCAGGGACCTGATTGCAAGCGTTCCAACAGAAATGTTTTTAGATTTTTTGGGTGTCAGATTGAACCCTGAGGGAGCGGACGATTTAGATATCACGATTAACCTAAGATTTACCGACACCGATGAGAACTTTGTGCTTCGATTGAAAAATAGTGTATTGAATAACATCCCTAACAAACTAGACGATGATCCGAACGCAGAAATGATTCTGACAAGGAGGGTTTTCGATCTAATTGCATCTAGGGAGTCG